>CANCGK010000082.1 GCA_947377595.1 bacterium
CGGAAAAGAAATTTATGATCTTGCTATGGATTCGTATCTTTATGGTATTACTTGGAATGTTAGATTTATACAGTTTTCTGGCTTAGTAGAAGATCGTTGTCAAGAGTATATTGTTAAAATGACAACAGATCATCAGGGACATGCTCATGTTGTGCATGCTGAACATATTGTACCAGAACATTTTGCAGGAGCTGATATTACGCAAGAACAAGCCTTACAAATTGCGTATGATTTTATTGAGAAAAAATATCTTTTAATGCCACAAGATCTTTCTGTGGTTTTAATTAATAATGATAAATTTGATCATCGTAGAGATTGGACGATTGTTATGCAAGATACAAATATTTTTGACTTTGCGCTCGAAGGACAAGCGCGTATAGCAATTAAAGTATGCGGTGATAAAATTTGTTCTTATCACCGATTTATTTTTGTTCCAGAAAATTGGGTACGTAAAGACCAAGCACGTATGATGAATTTCAATCTCATACAAGCAGGGTGTTATATGCTATTATTTTTCTTTATGGTTGTTGGTTTATTATTGGGAATGCAAACAATATTTACATCACGCTTTGGTGTAAATATTATGCATCATAAGGCTCTAATTATAGCGCTGGCGGGGATAATTCATGCATGTAATAGTTTGCCGGCGTTGATTGGATCTTTTAATACAGCAGAGCCATTTTATCACCAATTAACAGGAGTTTGGCTTGGCTTAATAAGTAAAATGTCTTATCAGGTTTTATTATGCTCTTTATTGCTTGCTATTGGGGCTGTTGGATGTATCAAGGGAAAGAGAAAGCATTATATTCAATCACTTATTATAGGGATATCAGCAGGATTTTTTATGATAGGTGTTGATTCATTAATTGTATATATGATGCCTCAAATGCAGCCTTTATGTGGTAACTTTCAAGCAATTAGTCATTATTTTTCAGTTTTGGCTTTAGTAAGTAATTATTTTAAAATTTTTTCTATTGTTTTATCAGCGTTTATAGCAATATTTTTTATTATGACAAAATTGAGTCATCTATTGGTCGATCGTGTTTGGATGAATATAATAATGGTGATTTTATTTTGTATATCATTGCAAGCTATTTTTTATGTAGATTCTATGTTTGCGATGATAGTCAGTGGTGTATCTATGGGATTGATTGTATCGATGATTTTTTATCTGATATTGCAATATGATATGACATTATTACCCATAATTTGTGGTACAAATATGATCAGCATGATTATGCCAAATATACTATATCCAACGTATGTTGGGGCAAGACTTGATAGTTTGATAGCTTTAATTTGTATGGTTGCGGTTGCAGTATATTTTTATGAACGAGGTCATCAAGAATAGTCGATAATTTACTTGAAGTTTGTAAGTAATAATCTTTATATAAAAAGGTTTTATAGGTAAGCTTTCACACTTCTTTTTGTTGTGTAATCTTGAATAGAGATTTCTGTTTGTGGTAAAATATCCATAATGAGAAATCTCTATTCATTGCATATAGAATAATTTTAAAAGGGGGTGGTTGATGCATGCATATAAAATTTTGACGTTTTTCATGTGTATCTTTTTGATATCAGATCGATCCTTTTTGTTTTCAGTTGCTTGTGATCCTGATCAATCGATTGAAAATCAAAAAGCTAAAAAAATTTCGCCAGAAGCACAAGCTTTATTGGTTAAAATATTGCAAGATAAAATTTCTTTAACATGGCCTGTGCCGGTATGTCAATGTTGGGTCAGTTCTTTATTTGGGCAACGAAAATCAGGGTTTCATAATGGAGTTGATTTTGCTGCACAACAAGGAACTCCGGTTTATGCTGCTGCAGATGGTGTTATCGAAAGTGTTCAAATGAGTTCAGATGTTAAGGGGTACGGCAATATGATTTTACTGGCTCATAATAATAATGAATATAAGACACGATATGCGCATTTACATGATCTTTTTGTCAAACAGGGTCAATCGGTCAATCAAGGTCAGCAAATTGGGACGGTTGGAGCTACTGGTCATGTTATTGCTAAAACTGCAAAATCTGATCCTTCTCATTTACATTTTGAAGTATATCGAGGATCAGGACGAATAAATCCTTTAGTCGCTTTGTTTGCAGCTGATCCTGGTTGGGTTAAAAGTCAAAAATAAGTAGATGATAAGACTTGCCTATTTTTATGTTGTTTGTAAGATAAAATTAAGCAAATATATTGGTAAATTAAGGTTGTGTATGAAAAAATTATGGATCGAGCCAGGGTGTATTACGTGTGGCATGTGTGAATTTATTGCACCAAAAGTTTTTGAAGTGACCGATATTTCACATATTAAACAAAATGCTGATGTTCAAGAAAATATGACTGAAATTGAGCAAGCAGTGATTGAATGCCCGGTATCGGTGATTAAATTTCAAGAATCTTGTGATTTAGAGTCATCTGAAGAATAAATTTTGATTTTTTTCGCTCAATGGCGTATACTTTTTATATCAAAGTGATGATAAAAATTTAATTAGAATACAAACGTAACCTCCATTTCCCCTATCTATGATTTTGTCTGGATAGGGGTATTTTTTACTATATCTACTCTAGAAGAGACATGAAGCGATTATACCCGTCAAGAAAAAATGGCCGTTTTGATGTTCCTGGGCATGAGTCCGGTGGATGGATATTTGCGACTCTTGCGGTGTTGTTTAAAGCTTTATATCATGACTATCTTTATCCAATAACCCAGGCTAAAAAATGGGTTGTAAAACCTTCATATCCAGCCACTTCTTACGAGCCTTATTTTACTTGGCTTGGACATTCTACATTTTTAATTCAGATCGGTGGTAAAAATATTTTAACAGATCCTATTTTTGGAAATTTATCAGGAATTTTTTCTAGAATTATTCCTTATAAAATTAAAGCTAAAAATTTACCTAAAATCGACGTTATTATTTTATCTCATAATCATCCAGATCATATGGATACTGCAAGCTTGCACGAAATTAGACGCCATAATCCGAATGTTAAAGTATTAGTTCCTATGGGTGATAAAGAATGGTTTGATGAACAAGGTTTTCTTGATACATCAGAACACATGTGGTGGGACGAAATTTTTTGTGGCGAAATAAAGTTTACTTTTTTACCTGCAAAGCATTGGTCACAACGTGGTTTATTTGATAAAAATAAATCATTATGGGGGAGCTGGATGATTGATCATGCCGGTTTTAAATTCTATTTTGCTGGCGATACTGGCTGGGATTTACATTTTTCTATGATCGGAAAAATATTTAAATCGATTGATGTCGCTTTGATGCCGATTGGCCCAGGAGAGCCGCGTGAATGGATGCGTCATGCTCATATTAATGCAGAAGAGGCAGGTAAAGCATTTTTGCAGTTAAAAGCTCGATGGTTTGTGCCGATGCATTGGGGGACTTTTCATTTAGGTATGGATGCTTTTAAAGAACCTGTGACCAGAATTAAGACTTGGTGGCAATTACATAAAAAAAGATGTGCAAATAAATCATTAAAAGTTCCTAAAGTTGGGCAACTTGTTGCCTGTGTTCGAGAAAATGTACAAAGTAAGATTGTTGCGATTTCTCGCTTTAAATCAAAGTATCGTTCTAAAGTTTTATAAAAAGTTCAATGTATTGGGACAGCTTTGCTTGAAAGTTTCTTATAGGCATTTGCTAGCAGTATGTATTTGTGTAACAATGACTATAAGAATTATCATTGTTAATGAAAGAAATATCATGAAAAAATATATATTTTTGTTTAATTTAATTTGTGCTCAAAATTTATTAAGTCGCTCTGATTTTCAAGAAGATTCAGCAGCGCTACTATCTGCCTTTCCAAAAGGTTGTAAAAATTTGGTTGCACTGCAAGCTGGATTAGCAAGAGGAGTGATTCAAGGGGGTGCTCAGGGTTGTGGAGGATTGTTTGTAGGGTCGTATAAATATGGATCTCAGTGTTACAATCAGGCAGTTCCTGAAGCAAGGAAGTTTGGAAGTGAACTAGGGGGGCTATTTGGCGTGTCTGCGGGTATTCTTGCGGGCGTTATGAATCCTGGGATGTGGATAGCTACAGTACCTATGGGTGGTTTTTGTGGATCTGTAGTGGGAGGAGCCATTGCGGAAAATACTCTGCCAATCATACCAGGTATTGCAGGCGCAATAAGTGGTGTTTTTGTAGGAGCATTACAATATGGATCTGAAGGCTTAATAGATGGTTGTGTAGGAGGATTTAATGCGGTTGATAAAACAACGTTAGAGCCTATTGTTGGTAAAACAGGAGATGATCTTTTCTGGTCGGCGCTTGTAGGTGCTGAAGTTTGTGGACTATTATGTTACATAAATTCGATTTATAATAAGTAATTTTTATTTATTATTGATATTGCATATAAAAATAAAAGGGGTTACGTAAGTAACCCCTTGTTAATTAATAAAAGTTTTTCGTCAAATATGCTCTGCCTGAGTCGCCTAAAATAAATAC
>CANCGK010000083.1 GCA_947377595.1 bacterium
CACATAATCTTGCAATGATTGCTATCGATGCCATGCCTTTATCATTAGAACATACACCTTTTTATACTATTCCTATTGAATCTTACATAAAAGGCGAATCAAAATCAGCGTCTATCGCTGCAGCATCAATTATAGCAAAAGTCACACGAGACCGCATGATGAAAAGCATAGATCATGCCTTTCCTATCTATGGCCTTGCTCAACATAAAGGCTATGGAACGGCGCAACATATACAATCTCTTAAAGAGCATAAAGCATCGGTCATACATCGAAAAACTTTTATTAAAAATTTTACTCAGGAGATTGATCATGAATCAAGCCAACAACAAAACCTGTTTTGCTGAAATATTAACTTCGAGCATTGCTACATTTACTGCTCAAGCTTGGCAATGGGATACAATGTTAGAATTTGGATCATTAGTAACAGCTACCAGTCACGATAAAACTATTTTTGCTGTCATTTATGATATTACGACAGGGCCGAGTGACTCAATACGTCAACCTGTCGCATATCAAAAAACCCACGACGAACTCTTACGAGATCAACCACAAATTTTTGAATTTTTAACGACATCATTTTCGTGTGTTGCTCTTGGATATGCAGATAAACAAGGTAATATAGTATACAATTTACCACCACAACCAGCTCAAATGCATACGTTTGTGCATCACGCAACAGTACAAAATTATCAAGATTTTTTTGCAAGTGAACAATTTTTAAATCTTTTATGCAATGCAACACTCCCTTTAAATCTACAAGAACTTTTACTGGCAATCATACAGCATCAACTGCATAAAAAAGTATTAACAAAAAAACGACTCAATGCATTTATCGAATCGTTTTTTATGCTCAATAAAAATAATTATATTCAAACTAAAATATTTTTAGCTCGTTTACAACAACTCTTAACAACTAGTGACGATCTGTTGTAGGCATCTGCACGATAACAATTTTTTCCTGAGGGCGTACAAAAAAAGCATGCATCCCATAGCCAGACATAGATCCTAAAACAAAACCAACTGCTGCGCTACGCGTTTGCCTGCCTTCTTTAAGCCATTCAAAAAAATTCGATGACCATGTTTTTGGTGCATAATTATGATGAATAGTGGTTTGGCTATGCGTTGTATTTTTAGGAAAATTTAAAAATCCTGAAACATTTGATGACTGCTCTGCATCAATTTTTGTAGCTTGCATAAAAGGGTGTTCAACAACATGCTCACTGACCTTTGATGTCGCATTGCAAGTCGAAGGATTATGCATATAATTACGAACCTGCTGCCAATAATTTTCGATTGTTTGCTGTGATTTTTTTGCAAGCTCTACAGATTTTTTACCGACTGCTGTATTTTTAAATTTTTCTATACCATGATGCATAGAACTCGAATGTCTTGCTGCAAAATATAACGGAACTGCAATTTTTGTTGCTAAAGCAGCACCTGCAGGTAATTGGCTGCATGCTAAAGAACTTTTCGCTACGACAACTAATGCCGTAGGCAAGGCTGCATAGACTGATTGACTCAATAAAATAAAACACACAAACAGAAACTTTTTACGTAAAAACATGACAAATAAAACCCCTATGACTTAAAAAAAATCTTACATAACACGTTACCAAGATTCAAAAAAGATTCAACTATAAAATTCATCTTACTTGTTAACTTTTTGCGAAAATTCTTTTTCTTTGTGATACTTATATAAAGATTTCAATACTGGGCAAAGGATTCGTGCATGTTCGATTTTATTAAAAAAAATCTACAAAAAATTTACAGTTCAATTACAACAAATCTCCTAACTATTTTTACTGCAAAAAAAATCTCACAAGAATCTTTGGAAGAAATCGAACGCATTTTAATCACTGCAGACACTGGTATCACCACAACAAAAAAAATTATTACTGCCCTTAATGAACAATTTGCGCAAGGTTTGATCACACAAGGATCACAATTACAAACAGCGCTTGAACAACAATTAATACAAACTTTAACAATCACTCAAACCCCACAAGAATCTTCTACCATATTTTTATTACTTGGTATTAATGGCAGTGGCAAAACAACTTTTGCAGGCAAATTAGCTCACTCATTCATTGCACAAGGCAAAACATGTTTACTTGCAGCAGCAGATACATTTCGTGCAGCTGCTCCAGCTCAATTACAAAGTTGGGCGCACCAAAGCAAAGCAGAAATTTTTATGGGGACTGCAAATCAAGATCCTGCAGCAATTGCTTTTGGCGCATGTCAGCAATACCAAAAAAACCACACCGATATTTTAATTATCGACACAGCAGGCAGGCTGCAAACTAAAGAAAATTTAATGAAAGAAATTACAAAGATTAAAAAGGTTATCGAAAAACAATTACCAGGCAAAAAAATTCATACGCTTTTGACGGTCGATGCCATGCTTGGGCAAAATTCATTCGATCAAGCAAAAGTTTTTCATGAAGCTGTAAAGGTTGATGGCATCGTATTAACCAAAATCGATGGCACCGGCAAAGGTGGAATTATATTTTCGATCACACAACAACTTGGCATTCCTGTTGAATATATTTCTTTTGGTGAAGGCATGTCTGATCTTAAAAAATTTGATGCACAAGAATATGTTACCAACCTAACAGGTTCTAGCCAAACAACTTTGTAAAACAAAAGGCAAGAACATGCGTACTATCATCAATCTCATCACAACTCAAACTGATCTAACAGAACAACAAGCTTGGTGGTTGCTCGAATATGTCACCAATAAAAATAGATCTCAGCTGCAATTTTCTTGCGAAAAATTAACAGAACAGCAACAGGCAGATCTAGAAAAATATATACATCAACTCTCGTACGAACATAAACCTTTAGCCTATATTTTAGGCTGGGTACCTTTTTTAGACCTTGAACTTAATGTCAGCCCTCCAACATTAATCCCTCGGCCAGAAACCGAATTTTGGGTTTTTCATCTCATCGAAGAGTTAAAAAACAAATCGCCTAAAAATTTGACCATTTTAGACATTGGCACTGGTTCTGGATGCATCGCACTTTCTTTAGCGCAAGCGTTCCCTCAAGCGCAAATTTATGCAATTGATATAGCACAAACAGCGCTTGACCTAGCGCAAGAAAATGCACAACGTAACAACATCACCAATGTCACTTTTTTACCATCAAATCTTTTTGCAAATCTGCCAAAAAATCTACAATTTGATCTGATTGTATCAAATCCTCCTTACATAGACCCCGCAGTATCCCTTGAAAAAAATGTCCTCAACTGGGAAGATCACGGGGCACTATTTGCTCCAAACAAAGGATTGCACATCATTGAACACATAATCGCACAAACACCTGCTTATCTTAAAAAAAATAACGAGCTTGATTATCAACTCGTTATGGAAATCGATGCATCACAAGCTGCACCAATTCATGAACTTACTGCAAAATACACCTGTTCAAACGTAATTATCAAACAAGATCAATTTGATCGCGATCGCACAGCATATATCAAATTTTAACGCAAAAAAAACGACTCTCGAAATGAAAGTCGTTTTTAATTATCAATACAATCAGATCATACAAGCAAACTTATCAGCTTTTTTTCAATAAGCCTTGTACTATATCCTTAATTGGCTGACGATAAAGATATATCGCTCCAACTACAGCAGCAGGTACTGCGCTTGCAGCCCCAAACCACGCCGCAGTTTCAACAACTTCATCACCAGAAGTTAATTTTTCTATATTTTGTACTGCATCATAACCTTCTTGAGCACCTTGCTGCAATCCATTAAGTCCTCCAACTGAAACTCCATGAAGCGTTCCTAAACACGCCCCCGTCACAGCACTTACAGTTTTACCTGCGTAGAACATCACATGTACTCCTGGCAAAGCTCCGGCCATAGCTCCACCAACTACAATATCCTTAAAGTTGTGCACTCTTTGTTGTCTAGAAAGATTATGATCATCACCAAGCGCCCCAAAGAAAATTGCCGCCCCCACGCAAGGAATTAATAACGGAAAACCAGTTATAACAGCACCTAATGGAACAAAAAATTTGGATCCATAATCCATACCGTCAACAATATACCCTGGAATTTGTTCTAATGTTTCATTAGCAGCCCCTTGCACTCCTCTTCCAGCCCCATACAAAGCTCCTGCTTGCATTGCAGCAAAGTCTTTACTGTTTTTTTTAATAACTTCAAGATAACTATTTTTATCTTGAGCACTCAAAGCCTGCCCAAATAGCAATAAACTTATCATCAAACTTGTTTGTAAATTTTTCATACAAGAAAACCTTTGCATTTTATTATTAAACTTATCACCTCTTATAGAATATCAAAATGCATGATTTTAACAAATGGAGGGGGGGGATTTAAAAATGCTGATCAGATCGAGACATGCAAGCAATT
>CANCGK010000084.1 GCA_947377595.1 bacterium
ATTGATATTCAATGCTCTTAACTTTATTGCTCACGTAATAGAATAACATGACCGCAGGAATAGCAACCAAAAGCCCTGCAATTGTTGTAATTAATGCTTCTGCAATACCTGGTGCAACCGTTACGATATCTGCTGATTGCTTTTGACTAATATCGATAAATGCATGCACAAGTCCCCAGACAGTTCCTAATAATCCTAATAATGGACCAACTGCAGCACTAACGGTTAAGACCGAAATATAGCAAGCTTGCTGATGTAATATTTCATCAATTGTCTGGCCAATTTGCATTTGTAAAAAATCTAAACCGGTTGATTGCGCATATTCTTGCTTACCAGACTGCTTAATTATTAATAATTCTTTAACATATTTTAAACAGCGAGATAAAAAATACCCTGGCATTGTTTTTGCATGTTGTTGCATCATCGCAAACAATTTTTTAAAATCTTGAACATCTTTTAACTGAGCTGTCACTTGCTCAAATTGAGATAATTTAATGCGAAATAAAACTATTTTATATAAAGCAATTGACCAACAGATAATAGACATACTCAACAAAAATAATAAGATGCACTTTGTCATCATATCGCCTTGTAAAATAAGGCCAAACATGGTGCTTCCTGCTAAAAATCCTGCCATAATTTTCCTTTAATTATTTTTTATAAATTACTCTAAAATTTGAGATAATGAAATTGAAAATATCTTATAGATATGTATGTTCTTGATAAAACTAACGAAAATAGTGTAACAAAATCAATAAAGATTCATAGTTTTCTTTGTAACGATAGCAACAACTATACAATGAAATTAAAAAACTCTCATAAAAGCATTGCATTACAACTGGATCTCATGCTCAAATAATAAAAATATAATCCAAACGTAAAGGAAATTATAATGCAATTAAAATTCATGATCATATTGATGCTCTGCACCTATCAATCAATATTTGCTATAGCTCCCGTAGAGATATCAAAAGAATATCAAAACAAAAGATCTGATGTATCGTCATCAGCACAATCTAAAATTCCAGCACCAGCAAAAACATCATCTGGCATGTTAGAAAGCTCAACCACGGCCTTGCATCATACATGGAATTACATACAATCTCAGTTGCAGCAATTGCACATATCTTTATCAGAATTTATAGCAAAACTTGTACCATCAATTCCTAAATTGTTACAAGAATTATCAATCTTAGAACGTCAACAAAATAATAGTACAAACCAAAACCAATTGCCAATAAAGCAAGTATTGCGTGATATAGATAAAGATTTTGTCACCTTGCAAACCATGAAAGCTCAACCAGAAAAATATTCTCAAGAACAAATAGAAAAAATTACACAAGATATTACTGACAAATTCGATATTCTTAATTCTTATAAAAAATTAACTCAAGACCCAGATTTACAACAAAATATTCAAACTATTCAAACTACATTTGAACAATTATTATCTACTCATCATAAGCAGCAACCGATTGAATCACAAGATGTAACAGGCAAAGATACTACAAGCCTAGAACTGAACGAATCAGATGCGCACCACGATGCTCCTGTAACAAGTGTCGATCTAAAACAAGAATCATTATCTACTCAAGATGATAATGTTCAAGCAAAATCATTAGAAAATGCAGCTGCAACAAGAATTCAAGCAGTATTCAGAGGAAACAGGACAAGAAAACAACAACCGCTAGAAACATCCCAATTAAAGGCTCTTAAACAAAAATCTTTACCCTTAAGTTCTCAAGAAATTGCATCAAAAAAACAATTCGAAGAACAACTATTACAAACTATCGAAGGTGATTTAACTCAATTGCAAGATATGCTAAAAAATCCTATAAAATATCCGCAAGAAAAGATATCTGTAAATCTAGACAGACTACTAGAACAACAGTCTACTTACAATAAATTGACCACAGAAATAACCGATCCAGAAATAAAACGTAACATAGAACAAAAAAATAATGAAATTGAACAGGCTATCAAACATTTGTTGCAAATACAAGACTCTCAAAGAGCATCTGCGCATAACGATATAGTAGCGCCTTTCGAAAAATTTGTATTACCAGCTGATCTTGTACAAAAAATAACACGTATTTCTCAACCGCAACTTGGCACAAATAACAGTGGTTTTGCACAAGCAACAGGTCAATTAGAAACAACGCAAGAATATACAGCTCAAGAATATATCAAGCAAGCTATAGAAAGAAATTATAATGCATTAAAAACAGAGGTCGATGAGCTAACACGTCAAGCAGAAGAAGCTTCTTCTCGACTCGCTGACAATTTCTCTGAAAGTACATTGGCAGAATATGATAAAATAAACACTAAACTTGAAGATAAACAAAGCCAACTTAAGAACCAAAGAACTATAGAAAATTTACAAAAAGATTTAGAGCCGTATTCTCATGTTATTAATTCTCGTGGTGATGGCAACTGTGGATATCGGGCAATCATTGTATCCATGTTGATAGAAAACTTACATAACAAAAACATTGTTGCTCACCTTAAAGATCTTATCAAAAATGATTTTACCACTTTATTTACAAAATATGATGCTGCTTTACGGGCAAATTCAGGACATACATCTGCACAAGATGTAAAAACCTATCAACAACTACAAACATACATACTTGAAAAATTAGATGAGATTAATGCATGTCAAGATATTACATCAATTAAAACACTGATTGATACTGATACAACTTTTGATTACTGCATGATTATGTTTGAACGATATAAAATGACAGATCTAATAGACACTAGTAAAGCAGATGATTTATTAGGTTTTTTCGATGACCACGAGCGTCAAGTTATCAAAAAAAATATAACAACATGGAGAACGGACCTCGATCAAGCTCAAACAGGATTGATAAGCCGTGCACTACAAACTAATATTCATACCGTACAAGAATACACAACAGTTCTGCAAATAACTACACCCAATGCTCAAGAAATACAACAAAGTAATACACAAAATAATGCTTATATTTTATATACTGATGGTCATTATAAATTGCTCGTAAGAAAACACGATCAACCTGCTCTATGAGCTTAAGCATATTTTTTTAAGCGTGCGCATATCGTCAATATTTTCATCGATTTGTAATTGATAAGCTTTTTTTACCAGCAAGCCGATAGTCTCTCCTTGAGCAACATCAAGAAAATCTTTACCCATTAACAATGGTGCTTGCGGTGCAAAAAGTATATCTAAACTGCGCGCTCGATTATATAAAAATTGCGAAACTTGTAATTTATATCGCAAAGCAATCACCCTTGATAAAAAATCTAAAGATAGATCTGGTCCCAGCCACAAAGCCAACCATTTGATCTGTGCATCAGCCAAAGACTCAGTTATCATCTGAGCATATAAAGTCGCATATGCGACTTTTTTAATGACATAATCATGACGACTAATACGTTGCATACAATTAATAATAATTTCGATATCTTGATGCGTCAGTTTTTTAAAATCAGTAGAAAACTGCAGATCGAGATTTGACATAACACAAATCCACATCATGATTAACTTTTCTTGATCATTTTGATAGATCTGCACAGCCGCACGATCAAGAGATTGCCATAATTCAATTGATGGAATTATGCCCGGGAAAAAATATTGAAATTTACCAATCTTGCATAACCACTGCAATCCAATGGATGGTTTTGATGCTTGTAAAAAAAGCTTAGAAAATTCTTGTTCAATACGCTCAACACTCACCAGACTCATATCCATACAAGAGCATAAAACAGATAATTTTTCATCGACTTGCATTTTAAATCGAGCCGCAAATTGCATCACACGCAAAAGTCGCAAAGGATCTTGTCCAAAAAAATCCAAATCAGGCGCTCGTAAAATTTTATGTTCTAAATCTTGCATACCTGCAAAAGGATCTATCAATTCTAAACTTTGCATATCAATCCCCATAGCATTGACCGTCAAATCTCTGCGAATACATGCTTGTTCATAACTCATACAAGAGTCATACTGCACGATAGGATGACGACCACTACTATCTTTACGAGGCAAAGACCAGTCAACATCAAGGCCATGCAATCGCAAAACTCCAAATGATTTGCCGATCATACTAACAGTACCATACTGCTCTAAAATGAGCTGTAATTGTTCTAAAGTTAATCCATATATTTCGAAATCAAGATCTTTTATAGGTAAATCTAAAAAAAGATCTCGGACCGCTCCACCTACTAATAAAGCTCTGCCAGAGCTTGCAATGATAGATTGTAAAATATCTTTTACGAATTGTTTCT
>CANCGK010000085.1 GCA_947377595.1 bacterium
CAATAACAAATAATTATAATTCAACAGCGACTTTGGTTAAATTTTTTGATAGTAATGACGATCAAATTAATGTCACAGTTCCATCATGGACATATAACACATCACTGACAACCCCAACAACATGTCAATATGCGACACTAACTGACCTTGGATCAGCTATGACCATTCCACTGACTGGTCAGGCAAATGCTACTTTATTTACACAAAATTCCATCGTCAACAACTCAGCTACCAATACTGCTCATGTAATTTTTTATGGATACGTCAATAATAGTGGTCCTATTGCTTTAAATGCCACACCTTTTGCAATTGCACCTGGTGCATCTTTACCGATTTTAACAGGTGCTACCAGTGTCTATCTAGTTGAAAATACAACAACATACACATTACAACCAAATACTTCCTATTATCTCAATTATGTAAATAATATCTGGACCTTGAATACGTATATCTCTCAAGCACTGTTATTGAATAATTATAACACTGCAATAAGCAATCTAATTTTTAATAATAGTTCCAATACTGCAGCCAGCGCACCTCAATCTATTGGGGCTTATCAATCTGCTGCCATACCAAGTAATAGCACAACGGCAAATTTTACTGACTTTAATAGCTCAATAACAGTCCCTGTTATCAGCACCAGCTCTTCGTCAATTTTTTCTACATCAATCGTTAAAAATACATCAACAAATAATATTGGAATTATTTTTTATGGAACGGTCAATGGTCAAGCAAATATGCCATTTAATCAAACTCCAGGAATTACAGTCGCTCCAGGAGCATCAATAAATATTTTTAATAATGCTGTCTCTTTGCAAGTGATCGTCAATAGTCAGGTTGTTTTAGATACTTCAACTATCATCAATCCACTCCCTTTAAATCTTTCGTATGATATTATTTTTAGTAATAACACGTGGTCAATATCTCCACAAATTTTAACACTTATGAATAATTTTAATGAATACGTAACCAATGCAATTTTTTACAATAATGGATCAACTCTGCCTTCAAGTTACACAAGCATCGTTCCTTGGGCAACAATTCCTATACCTTCAACTGCAAATTATGCTCAAATTACCTATCCATCAGGAATTGCAACGATACCTTTATCAATACAATATCCATCAAAAGTATTTACCAACACGTTATTAATTAATAATTCTGATCAAGATGTCTTGATTACTTTTTTAGGCGAACTTAATGGATCATTAACTGCACTCAATGACACACAAATCAATCTACTTGCCGGTGATTCAATTCCATTTCTTGCAGGAACAACAAATATTACTATTGTTGCCAATGATATGACTATTGCACTCAATAGCCCTATTAATACTGCAAATTCATATGAAATTACCTCGTCAGTCAGCAGCACTCGATTATTACCAAGACAACATTCAAGATTGACTCGAGCAGCTTCATCAAATTTACCTCAATCAACATCTGCATTAGGCGTTTTACGATTTTTAGGAGGCAGTACACAACCATTACCAAAAAATCCTTCAATTGCCTTATACGGACAAAACTCTCATTTATTTAAAGAATATTTATACACCGATTTATATAGCCAAGTTATCATTGATAACGCTGCGCAAACTGCTGCTGCTCAAGCAGTTAATTTGATTGTCGATAATTATGGTATCAATTATAGAAATCAGACAAACTTTAACTATATTTCTTATTTTTATCTGCTTAATGATCAACTGACTGCAGCACAAGCATTATTAATCGAAAATTACCCAAATTCAGCAGAGCAAATTACTAGTTATTTTAGATATATACAAAAAAGAATCGCCACATTACTTGCATAAAAAAGAAAGGAAACTATGAAGTTTACCAACAAAAAAGCCTTTAATATAAAGTTTTTGGCAATATAAAATTTGCAAAAAAAAGAAATTGAAGTATGATCAATGTTTGTGTATTTTTAATTTTTACTCTAAGGCTTTGTTATGAAAGATTCTCACCAATCTGGGACATGGACCATTGGTCTTGCAATATTTTCTATGTTATTTGGCGCTGGCAATATTATTTATCCTATCAAATGTGGTGTCGTCACTGGTTGTCAAAATTATATTGGTATTACAGGATTTATTTTAACTGGCGTGATTTTACCGATTCTTGGTTTAATCGCTATGATTTTATTTGATGGCAATTACAAAAAATTCTTTAACCGTATTGGCAAAGTGCCGGGAGCTTTAGCGATTTTATATTGCATGCTTATTCTTGGGCCATTAATTGCAATGCCTCGTTGCATTACCGTTCCTTTTGAAATGTTACAACCTTTTATGCCAGGGATGACCTTACCAACATTTAGCATACTCTTTGCTCTAACAACTTTTTTAATGACTTATAAAGAATCTAAAATATTATCTTTACTTGGCAATATTATTAGTCCACTTCTTTTAGGATCACTTGCAATTATTGCAGGGAAAGGTTTATGGCAAGGACAAGCAATGTGCGTACAAACCATGCCAACAGGAACTATATTTTTAGAACAATTGACTCATGGTTTTCAAACATTAGATTTATTAGGTGGTCTATTTTTTGCTTACATCGTCCTAAGAATTTTAAAATCTAATCGTACTTCAGAACAAATTAAAACCAAAGATCTTGCAATATTAAGCTTAAAAAGTGGCTTGATTGCAGGAGCTTTATTGATGACCGTCTATGTAGCATTTAGTTATCTTGGTGCTTATTATAGCCAATTAGTAACTGCTGAAATGAATGGCGCTCAAATGTTTAGAATCATATCGCTGCACATTTTAAACAAACACAGCATGTTTGTTATTATGATGGCAGTTTTAATGGCTTGTCTTTCAACCATTACTGCGTTAGCTGCAGTTTTTTCTGAATATTTACATCATGAATTGTTTGGCAATAAAGTAAGCTACCTGACTTGTTTAAGTATGACTATGATCGTAACGACTATCATATCAAATTTTGGACTCAGCAATATTTTACACTATAGTATGCCGCTTATTTTACTTGGCTATCCAATCATTACAGCAATCACCATCTGCAATCTTGCATACGCTTTGTTTGATATTAAAACAATTAAAATTCCTGTTGCAATCACTGCAATCATCACAACAAGCATGATGTTATATTTATAATATTTAAAAAGCTGCATGAAATATCAAGGCCGTCTTTTTTACAAGGCGGCCTTATTTTTTACAACATCGTCCAATTGTAGTATAATCAGACCATCACGTTGTAATATACAATGCACATCAATTTTATGAAATTAAATTTATGAATCATATTATTTTTATTTTACATAGCCTGATCATCAGTGCATCAGTGCTTTTTTTTGGCTGGCTTGGCAATGCCGCACTGACAAGTCTGATATCATTGCTTTTTGTTTTAACCAATATTTTTGTTATCAAACAAATTGAAATCTATAATTATACTATCACAAGTGCTGATGCTTATATTATTGGTATCAGTTTTGGTATTAATATTTTACAAGAAATTTGGGGTAAAAAAACAGGGCAAAAAGCTATTTTTATTAGTTTTGCATGCTCATTATTTTATGTCGTCATGGGGCAATTTCATCTGTGGTATATTCCTGCACCATACGACACAAGTCATCTACCTTTTATCTATCTGATGAATCATAGCATTCGTATTATGAGCGCATCTTTAGCTTCATATCTTATCGTACAATACTTTGATACTATCACATACGGCTATTTAAAAACAAAAGCAGATGGAAAATGGTTCATTGTAAGAAACTATATTTCGATGTTAACATCACAATTATTTGATACATTGCTATTCAGCTTTTTAGGCCTTTATGGCATTGTACATAACATCACACACATTATTATCATCAGCTACCTTATCAAAGTATTTGCTATTTTTTTAATGACGCCAGCTCTGTATTGTGCTAAAAAAATTATTAAAAAATAACTGCATACTAAAACCTACAAGCATTATCAACTAAAAAATAAAGCGGACTCTTGATTTCTTACTGTAATTTGCATTAGTATTTCTATTGAGAATAAATTACAGTGTGTCGCAAAAAAAAGGAGCGTCATGAAGAAAAAAAATCTAGCAATCATCAGTTGTTTATTAATATGCAATACTCAAATCACATATACATCGCAAAAAAAATATGAAGAAGAAATTCAAGGAGATTTCAGCAGAATTGCACCACAATTATTTGCAGAACAAGCAATAATTGATATTAAAAA
>CANCGK010000086.1 GCA_947377595.1 bacterium
ATTAAATTTAGTTGAGGACAGTCGTTTTTCAAAAGATTTAAAAGCGCTCCAATCTCATTTTACACGTGTTTTTCGGTTGTTGATCGTACCTTTATTTTAAGGTCTTTATTCTATCTTATTATATCTATCCGAACCGAATCAATACATGCTTGTTTACTTTTACTTTAAAAAACTTCTTTTTATTGACTGAATCATTTCTTCAAATGCCTGTAAGAAATGAGAGCGCTTCTGTTTTGAAAAAGCGGTATTATAACTTTCAGCTAATCCTGTTTGACGTAAATAAGCACGTAATTCGCGCATTACTTTTGCAGCACCTATATTATCATTATTAAAAACTTTTCCTGTTGGGCTTATTGCGCAAGCACCATTCTTTAGACAGCGATCTGCAAGTAAGATATCTGTAGTAATGACAATATCTCCAATTGTTATGTGTTCGCAAATCCAATCATCTGCAGCATCTAGATCCGAGCTAACCAGTATCTTATGTACATTTTTATCAACAGTTATATTAAGAGAACTATTGCTGACTAAGTAAACCTGCAAATCGTGTCGCATAGCTACGCGAAAAATTTCTTCTTTTACAGGGCAAGCATCAGCATCTATGTAAATAATTAACATTCCTAAACTTTCTTATTATAAAAACGTTCTTTTTTAATAAATATTATTCTTGATATTTTGCTATTGCAAAATTGTAGGTTGTATTCATTCGTTTTTAAAATGTTTGACCTATAACATAAAAGTTTATCCGAAAAGTAAATTAATAAACCATAAAAATAATATTGTGAACAAAAAAATAAAAGCAGCATCATGGTATATGACATTGCTTTTTAATTTTATAATTGACTGCATACCAAACTTGATAGCGCGAAGTGTGATGTTTAAAGCAAAAAAAATGATGCCTGCAAAAAGCAAACATCATTTTTTTATTTTTGGCGTCCCCAAGGGGATTCGAACCCCTGTTTTCGCCGTGAAAGGGCGGTGTCCTGGACCGGGCTAGACGATGGGGACGCATAATTTTCAATGTACCAGTGTGTAACTGGTGAGCCGCGTTGGAATCGAACCAACGACCCACAGCTTAAAAGGCTGTTGCTCTACCGACTGAGCTAGCGGCTCTCTAATTTCAATGTTTTAGGAAAAAAATAGTATTCGAATTCAAATACTATTTATAGAATAAGGTTCTCTCGCTTATTTGTCAAGAAAATTATTATTTAATGTAAAATTAAATATGCAATGTAGCAATACATCAATATTCCCAAAATATCCATAATAGTTGCAAGAAATGGTCCAGCGAAAAATGCAGGGTCAATTTGTAATCTTTTTAAGATAATTGGTAGGACTGATCCAAAGAGAACTGCCATAAATACAATTGCACCAAGTGATAGGCTTACGACTAATGTTCCCCAGACTTCGTGATGGAAAAAATAAATACGAGCAAATGCGATGAGCGATAAAAATACTGCAAGAACAAAGCCTATAAAAAATTCTCGCTTTAAAAATTTACGGACATTTGAATCGTTGATATCACCAGATGATAGACCTTGAATAACGATTGCAGAGGTTTGGCTGCTTGTGTTGCCACCTGTAGCGACCAACATTGCAATAAAAGAAAATAAAAAGCTTGATGCTGATAGCGTTGCATGAAAATGTTCCATAATCACGCTGGTTAAAGATTCTGCTAACAGTAAAAATGCTAAAAAGCTTCCTCTGCGTAAAACGATACTCAGCCAGGTTGATTCTAAATATGATTCATTTAAGAAAAAACCAGACATTTTTTGTACGTCTTCTTGAGCTTCTTGTTGTAAAACATCAACCAAAGTTTCGCCGGTGATAACACCAAGTAAAAAATTTTGGTCGTTAACAACTGGTGCTACCATGGTGCGATAGTGAGCCATCTTGTTCGCAATTTCTTCTTGGTTTTGATCAACTGTTGCGATAAAAGGCACTTGTCGTAAAATAGAACTTAAACGAGTTTCTGGGCTTTTTAACACCAGATCTTCTAATTTAATAACGCCAACTAATTTATTATGCTCATCAGTGACATAAATATTGCGATGTAAATCGCGTCTTGGGCGTAATCTTTGCAGTAAAATAATACTTTTGGCAACGGTAAAACTTTGTATAAAAGTAATCACGTCAACATTCATAATACCGCCGGCAGTATCTGGAGCAAATTGCATCAAGGATAACACTTGTTGGCGTTCTTTTTGATGTAAAACTTGTAAGCAGCTTTGTAATTCTTCATCTGATAAAATATCAAATAAATCAGTGATTTCATCGGCGTGAGAATTTTTTAAAAGATGTGTTTTATCAGCAGAATTTAAATTTGTTAAGATAGTGCGCATTAAATTTGGTTGTAGTTCATAAAAAACATCAACTTGTAATTTGCGCGTTAAAAGTGTGAATAATGCTAAGCCATCATCAAAATTTAAACTATTTATAAATTGTGCTATATCTGCATAGTGAGCTAAATTTAATTGCTCAAGTAGACTATGGCTTCGACTTGTTTGCTGTGCCAGCACTTCTTGGATATTAAGAGCAATAGTTTCTAAAATTTTTAAGTTCACCATGGGTTACCACCATCTATTAATACAGATATAGAAAAGGTTTGTTATCACAATAATATTATTTGCCAATTTGACTTTAGTTTAACCTTGACATACATTAAAAATAAATGCAAGAAAACTACGTACAAAAAAGGATTTTGGTACTGTTATTCATTACAATTTAAGTTGAGAAAAATTTATGGACAAAAATAATTCAGTGCAAGAAAATAGCAATTTTTCAATACAAGTAACTGACATACATGCAGGTTTGCGTATTGATTCATTCTTGGCGATGCAATTACCAGTTTTTTCTCGTAGTTTAATTAAAAAATTATTGACCAATAAACAAGTTCTGGTTAATCGCTTACAAATTGCAAAACCAAGCTATATTATTAAATCTCATGATATCATAACTTTGCTTTCAATTCCAACTCCAGCTGCAAGATCTGTAAAAAAAGTTTCAGGAGATATTGGTGTTACGATCATTGCAAGTCATGATGATTTTTTAATTATTAATAAGCCAGCAGGTCTTGTTGTCCATCCACCAGAACAAACATTTACTGATATAGCACTTACTGATTGGCTGGTGCAAGAGTTTCCGGAAATTGTTGATGTTGGAGACCCTTTGCGTCCTGGTATTGTGCATAGACTAGATCGTAATACTTCTGGTCTTATGATTATTGCAAGAACTAATTGTGCCTATCAACAATTTGTTCAGATGTTTAAAGAGCGTCTGATACATAAAACATACATTGCTCTGGTTCAGGGTCATCCTGTGCAATCAGGCACCATCGATTTTGCGATCGGCAGACATCCAGTGCAAAAAAATATTATGCATGCATTTACTGCCATACCAGAAAATTCCTGCGCACGCGATGCTATAACGGACTTTAAGGTGTTGCAGTATTTTGATACGTATAGCTTGCTTGAGCTTAAGCCAAAGACGGGCAGAACGCATCAAATTCGCGTTCACTGCAAAGCAATAGGTCATCCATTGTTGGGAGATACTGTTTACGGCACTGCAAGCAAAAAAATTGCGTATCATGCGTTGCACGCTCATAATTTACAATTTACTTTTCATGGTATTGCCTATGATTTTACCAGTCCACTTGATTCTGTATTACAAAAAATTGTTGATGCAAGTGTAAAAATATAAAACATCAAAAGTATGATAAAGTTTTGTGGCGTGTATAAAATTACATTAAAATTTATACACGCCACAATTTTTTTAAAGAGGCTTCGTTTATTTTTTAGTTACTGTCCCTGTGGGTATTTGAATTATAGTGCCTGTTGGGCTATAGCCATAAGCTGATCCATTTTGTACCAGGGTGACTCCTTGGGGATTCTTTGCAACAGTTACTACCATCAGATGCGCCTGTTTATTCGTGTTCGTGTTGAATAACAAGTTAGCAGCCCGAGCTTGAGGAATTTTTACGGTAATTGAATTGTTGGCGCCTGCAGGAATAGTTGCAAGTGTTTCTGCTGGTAACCATTTACAACCTTTGCCACCTGATATTTGTTCTTGAACGATAAGAGAGTCTTTTGATAGATTTTGAATCGTCATACTTATTGGTTGTGCAAAAGATTTTACTGGTTGAGCTGGTTT
>CANCGK010000087.1 GCA_947377595.1 bacterium
CGCACAGACTGTTCCATCATAGTTTTGACAACATCTTGAGCCGATTGAACCGATTGTAATAATCCAGAATATACTGTTTGCGCATTACGTTCTGTTCTTTGAGAAACATAACTTGATGAATGTGCAGCATCTGATTGATCTGATCGAACTATACGGTCTACAACATTTTGTGCATCTTGACTTAAATCTTTAACGTATTGCAATGGCGAAAATTCATTAAGAG
Source organism: bacterium (assembly GCA_947377595.1). GTDB lineage: Bacteria > Babelota > Babeliae > Babelales > Chromulinivoraceae > Chromulinivorax. The sequence continues at coordinate 224 of CANCGK010000087.1, forward strand.
CTGCTGTTAAATTGAGTAAAGCTACACCTGTTTTTTTGCAATCTTGTGCAAGATCTGCCATAGTTTGTTGCGGTTGCTCACAGATATTTGTAAAAAAATTACACCAATTACTCAACACCTGCGTTGTCCCATCATAAACCCCTGCACTCACTTCGTACAACATTTTTGTTTGCGGATCATGATCTAAAATAAATTGAGTATACGCTGCAAAAAATTGACTAAGATCTGCTACTGCAAGAGCTTGCGTAATCTGCGATGCTTGATTGAGTTGTTGACCCGCAACTGCAAGATTACACGTATGCACTGCAACTTTATGCGCAATTGAATCTTTTTCAGATGATAAACCTATGATTGCAGTTTTTTCGATAACTCCAATCAGTTCTTTGGTAACAACATGTGCAATTTCTGTACCTTGAGTAGGATTAAAAGCTGCATAATTCATATTATGCGCCATCATAAACCCACGCGCAGTTGTTGATACATCATAAGATCCCATCACCAGCTGCCCAGATGCTATCTGTATTTGTGATGCTTGTAACGCTGCAAGTCGATTGTCAACACGTTGTTTATATGCAAAATCAAGATTTTTATTACCTGATGATGCATCTTGCTGATAACGTGATGCAAGAGCACTATAATCGCCCATCAATTGTCGTACTTGGCCAGATTGTTCACCTGATGTTAATAATGCAGGTCCTTGCTGCATACCTTGATAACGCAATGCATCATGCATCGCATGAGTCTTATCTTTATAATACTGAAAATCTTGATCCGATAGAGCAGATTGAGCATCTGACCATGCCTGCAATCCTGCTTGGGCAAATTCTACCGTAGAACTATCTGCAGGATCAATCATGCTCTTTTGCAAATCAGCAATCATATCTTGTTCTACAGCCGTTGCACCATCAACATGATGCTCTTGAGACCATTCTTGCTGTTGATCAATCAATTGATTATTAAATTCTTGCGTTGCAGCATTTTTATCAAATTCATCAACTATTGCTTGAAAATCTTGCTCATAGTCTGAAAAACTATCACCTGGAATCTCTTCTGGTATTATTGGCAGATTATTATCATCTAAAGGATTTGCAGGCGGAACAGGCTTTTCGACTGGTGGAGTATGTGGTTTTTTTAATTGTTCTATTTGATCTGCAAATTCTTGAGCTTGATCTTGCTGTTTTTTTAATAATTCAGCTCGCCTTTGCTTTTCTTGTTCAACATCTTCTGCTGTTTTTAATGGATTGACGTACTCAATGAATTTTCCTTTTTTATCGGACTTTTTCCATTTTTTAGATGTTTCATCCCAGCTGAATCGATTATCTTTCATATCAATAAAAGCGCCTGCCTCATCACGTGGTTTTGTAAAATTTGAAGTTAAACGTCCTTGATAACCACCAGGGCCTATAGGTAAAAGATGAGATTTTTCATCATTAAGATTTCGCAATCGATAATTTTCTAAAACTATTTGAGCTTTTTTTAACGATTTAGGTTTAACTGATTGAGGATTTTGAGATGCTTTATGTATTATTTCTTGCGCTCCCGCTGCAAGTGCTGCTCGTTGAAAAGCTGCAATTTTTTCTCGCTGAAGTCCTTGCTCTTCTTTTTCTTTTCGATCAGCCCACTTAATCGCATTGACTTGTTTTGCTTTTTCTTCTTTTGATATTGATCTATTTTGAGGTTGCAAACCCAACATGGTATGAAATTCATCCATTTTCATTCCACGTTGCATTTTACCAGAAAATGGTTGTAACGATATGCGCATAAAATTATGTAAGTCATCTTTATCTGAATCATCTAAAGGTGCAAAAAATCCCCCAGAATTCATTCCTCCTAGATCTGGCTGAAACCATGGAGTTGGATATGCTCCAGTAGATTTATCATGTGTATGTTTTTCTAAATCATCCTTTGCCTGAGCTTGTGCTTTTTGTAAAGCATCAATTCGCCAAGTCTTTTTTTCTTGCTCAATTTTATGAAGCACAACTTTTTGTGCTAAAATTTCTGGGCGAGTATAAAAACATTGCGTAAAATAATTCCTTGTATCAGGCTTTTTTTGTTCTTCTTGCAGACGATGTAATTCTGCACTCAGTTCTATTGGAGCGTTAAACTTATATGAATACTTTTCTAACAAAGTATCTTGACGAGATTGTTCTTCACGAAAAGCTTTACGTCTTCGCTCTTCTTCAATATTGCTTTGTTCATCATCATAAGCTTGAGCATCTGCATCTTCTTGAGCTTTTTTTGCAGCAACAGCTTGCTCCTCTTCTTCTTGTGCTTGACGTCGATCGTCATCAAAAGTAGATTCTGGCTCATGAATTGTTATCGGATCAACTTGGGTTTGAGTATGTGTTTTTTGAGACTCTTCAACATGGCTTTGACGACTACTTTGGGATGAATAAGATTCATGCTCATCATCATAATATCTTGGCAGATGCATTTGATATGATTGATGAATAAAAACTTGCTCTGGTTTTTCAAGATTACATTGCTTTTTTATAAGATTTTCATCGTTAAGACAACCATTATCAACACAAAGTAATAATGGATTATGATCTGTATTTTGTTGATATCGATCTATTTTATCCTGTACGTGCGCTACAACATCACTCATAACAGCATGGGCTTGAACTAATTTTTCTTGCCCTGCAATCAAGCATTTTGCATACAAAGGCAATTTTTTTTCATGCACAGAATCTTTAAAATTCAATTTTTCATGTCGATTATCCGTAGAAAACATCTGATCTACATAACAAATGTGTAAAGCAATAAACAATAATATTTTTTTACATCGAAAACCACATCGTACAAACATAAACAGCTCCCATCCCATCAAACAACCATATAATTTTCTTTAAGATGAACCTGTTTTATTGCAAAGTCAAACAAGATTTATTCGAATTATATAAAATGTGTTTTTTGGACTTATACAATTTTGCAATTTATCATAAAAAAATTTAGATTACATTCTTTAGAAGAAGCTTTGCGAAAGGTTCAAGCCTTAAAAACGCGACTTTATTTTAGTCAGATAGTCGATTCAATCAGCTTAATGGTAAGTCGTGCATAAGTCCTGTTATAAGGACGGATATCAACAATCGCCACTTCTTGTGCGTGCAAAACGGGAAAGGAAATCTATGTTGCAAATATCAGAGGAAGCTGGTAATCATAACGCTGTAAGAGCTATTTTAGAGATACTTGCGTAAAAAATGATTCTATGTTCATGTAAATAAATAATGCCGAGTCAAAATAGACTCGGCATTATTATTGTGATAAAAATGAACGATTTATATCTGTTGTAGGCTTGCAGCTTTTTCAAGGATTTGTTCTAAGCTTAATCCAAATTCTTGTTTTCCAGAAACATAACGTAATGTTACTGTTTGATTTTCCATTTCTTTGCCGCCAATGACGATCATCCATGGGATGCGTGCCAACTGTGCAACTTTGATTTTTGCAGATAATGGTTGTTCTGATTCATCAAGTTCAACGCGTAAGCCTTGTTGTTCTAATTTTTGTACAATTGCTTGAGCGTATTCTTTTTGTTCATCAGTAATTGGCAATACCTTAATTTGTACTGGAGCAAGCCAAAAAGGAATATGCCCCTTGGTGTGTTCAAGTAAAATACCAAAAAATCGTTCTAATGAACCAAAATTAGCTTGGTGTAGCATCACTGGTTTTTGTTTTAATCCACCTGATGCAATATATGAAATATCAAAATTTTGTGGTTGCGCAAAGTCAACTTGTACAGTTGAACATTGCCATTGACGATCCATAGAGTCTTTAATTTTTACTTCGATTTTTGGTCCATAAAAAGCGCCTTCGCCTTCTTGAATCACAAAATTTTTGCCCATAGTAGTCAATGCGTTTTTAAGAGCATTCGTTGCTAAATTCCATGAATTATCATCGCCCATAGCATTATC
>CANCGK010000088.1 GCA_947377595.1 bacterium
GGAGCGTTTGATGCTTCTACTGTTTTTTTTACTTGAGCAACTTGCTGCTTTTCATATTTTACTTGAGCTTGAGCTCGAGATTTATCAAGTTTTTTTTGTTTTTGGGCGTCAGCATGTTGTTGTTCAATCGATTTTGGACTGCCATATGAGACCATTTGTCTATATGCTTGCTGATGAACTATTATTTCGTCAATTAACGTTGGAGTAGATCCATCTTTTGACCAATATTTAAGACGATTACCATAACTATCTTGTACCGTTAAAACAGTTACTGCATCATCGCCATTATATCCATAAGTTATCGCACTAGAAGTATTATCAGTAAAAGTTATTCCAGCATTTTTAAGAGTTTGATACATACCAAGTTTATCATTAAATTCTCGAATTTTATCTTCTCTTGATATATTTTTACCACCCTGCAAAGCCTCTTGAGCACATTTTTCTACTAATGCTGGCGCCAAAGTCAAACATCCAGAAGCATATAAAGCATTTTGTAAATTTTTTACATCTTTTTCTTTTTGTTTTGCAATATCTTCATGACTCATGTCACCATAACAATTAAGATATTGTTTTGCTTTTTCTAAAGCTTGCACCGCTAACTCAAACAGACGTGCATCTTGCTCAGATCTATTTTGGAAAAATTCTGATTGAAAATGCCGACTTATATGATCAGTAGCCATAATAGTTAAAAATGATGCGACTCCAGGCGTTGCAATACTACATATTACACTGCCAATATCTGCGACAAGATTTACCACAATTGGTGTAACAACTTGTGCGGCTAATAATGCATAAACATCTTGATCTATTAATTGAATCGTCTGAGCTGTAACAATAGGAACTGCTATCGCAACAGGCGCTGGAGTCATAACAGATTGTATAGATGCAGAAACCGCAACAGTCTCTGCTGCTCTATGAGCATGAACTAAAACAGCCAAAGAACCTATGCCAATACCTGTAGCAACAACCGTTCCCAAACTAACTGTTGCAGCTGTCGTTGTTGTAGCCGCGGTTGTTACAGCAGCAGTTGTTGCAATCGTTGTAGCACCCGCACCTAAAACAAGGCCTGTACCAGTTCCTGCGCCTAAAACTATAGGAGCAGAGCCCGATGCCGCTAAAAATGCTGCAAAGCTTGATCCACTTGCTGTAAGCCCTGCTACAGATCCAGTAGCTGCTACAGACCCTCCTGAGCTTAATGCTGCTCCAATCAACAGGCCTTCACATACAACCTGTAAGGGCTTTGGGTGCAAAAGATTATAATCCAATGCATCGGCTTCTTGCATGGTATCTTCATCTTGATATTCTGATGCTTCAGTTAACAACAAAGGAAGATATTCTTCATCTTGCTGATAACAATTATTTCGCAGATAATGAGACAATTTTTGTTGAAAAGCATTTGCTTTTTTTGTAATGCGATTCATTGACTCTTTTGATACACAATCAAAACTCAAACTAGATTGTTTTTCTTTGATAGCATCAATGCATCTATGAATTATTGCATGATATTTTACTTGATACGAATTATCAGATTTACTATGTTTCCTCAAAAGTCGCTCAAACTTATTTTTTTCTAAATCTCGAGCAAGAATTGATCTGCGATTTTTTATATCAACATCAGATTCTAAAGGATTTGGATGTATCGAAAAAAATGAAAAAATTAAAAGTAAAAATTGTAAATATTTTATATTAAAACATTGAATGAATCGAGCATAGAACATGATATTCCTATTGAGAGAAAAATGGAAACTAATCAGCACTATTAAAATTTAAGATAAAAGCCTACGATGTCGCTATGCTCATCTCCGGAAATGTTAGCGGCGGCCACTAAACGCTTTTTCGATGCAAAAAAGAGTGCATGAGGCCCACCGGCATCTTAATTTCTCGAAAATTTTCGTAGAAAATGTAGAGCAAAAAACTATAGCTGTGTAGTTACCAAAAATGATAAGAGTACAATACCATGAACTCATCGTCTCAACAAGTTAATATTTATAAAATTTTTATATCTTTCAAGATTACAATATAAAAATATCTATAAAAAAATTCCTCATCTTTAAATTTGCTAACTTGATCGTTTTGAGTATAGTTTTTATCATACAACATTTATTACTAAGGAATTTTTAATGCTCAAAAAATATATGTTATGTACTGCGATATTCATGATCATACATCATGATACATTCTATGGACTAAATCAATCTCAAGAAGATAGCAATACCATGCATGCAAATTCTGTTGAACATGTATTTCCATCATTGACTTTACCATTGCCTGCATCAAATGCCATGACAGCGCACGATCAAAGTCTTGATATGTTTTCATTTTTTTTACGGCCTATAGATTTTTCTAAAGAAGGTATTACCCACTATTTTAAATACACCTACAATCACGATCAATACACTCAATATCTGCCGTATAATTTTTCTCACATGATTCAATTTTTAGAGTTTGGACAAAAAAATAATCAAAGCCAAGTCTATGCAAAATCTATTCTTAAATTATTTTTACAAAAAATTAAAGGCTGTGATTTTATCAATTCATACAGTTTTGTTACATCATTGCCAAAAATTGCAGATAGCCTTGAGCCTTATATAATCAAAGAACAAGCTGGTTTTTTACAAGAACTTCAAAAAAGTTTAAAGCAAAGATTTTCGAATATTTTTTCTAGCTATATGTCTTATTTTCAGAAAAATCCTGATGCTTTTTTAGATGCACTTGCAGAACAAATCGCAAAAAAAACAAATGAAGTACAAACTCAACAACATGTTGACGTAGAAATGATCAGAAAAGATATCATGCGATTTTTAGAAACCTGCATTAGTAAGTTAATTTGGTCTCCGACTGATGCGTATCAAGCATGGCGAGCTATTAATGAAATTGCTTATCAAGCAGATCGCTTTTTAGATAAAAAATTACTCACCGATGTTGATGCTCTTGATGATATTTGTTGGTCATTGATTCATAGATTTTGTTATTTTATCGATATTTCAGCCCAAGACATCAGCCAAGACGTCTTTATTAAAATTATTAATGATATCGAAACTCAAAAATCAATCTTACTTGCTATCGAAGAACAAGAAAACATCATGACTCCAAAAAAAGAGTTTTTATTAAAAAAAATAAAAAATTATTGTCCTTATGTTTATCCAACACACAATAAAGATTATAAAGTATTTACTGCTCAAACTGTGTTAGACTCTGCGCAAGAAAATTCTCAAGAGATACAACCTATTGTCAGAGTATGATAAGACAAAAACTTTGATTATATGTTTTCTACCTTCGCATGTGACTTTATATGATAAAACGATATAATTAATATAACAATAGCATTAAATGGTGCTCATTTTTATAAAAAATTTCAATCAAAGGATCATCACATGCGTCAATATTATGCTCTTTTTTTATTATTCTGGACTCCTGTAATTTTAAGTATGGATCCAAAAAATTTTCCAAAACCTCCTGTCAGCTCTCCACGGCCAACTGAACGTAAACATAGCGGCGAAAAAGCTCAAGAAAAACCTACAAGAAGAGAGACAATCGTTGAAAGCTTTTTAAAATCTGCAACATCTGCTTTTTCTCAAGTTAGCAATAGAGTTACACCGCAACCACCTCGATCAATAACAACTTCAATGTTTGTTCATGATGGATCAGAAAGCGATTCAAGTGATAACGAATCAGAAAAAGATCAAGAAAAAAAGGCCTATGTACCTGAAAGAATTTTTTCAAGATCTTCAAGTCCTGATGAAGAATCAAAAGATTGTTAAAAAATATTACTATTAAATTGATGAATATAAAAAATATGAAAAAAATTTCCTTATTAATTGTAAGCGCACAGTTATGTCTCAACATACAAGCTGTAGACCAAGCAGCTTTAGAACAACTACAAAAAAGATATCCTGCAAACCCGCAAGTCGTTTGTACGCAAGCTAGATGCGCTAACACAGAACAATGCTTACGATTGCATCTTTCTAAAGTATCAGAATCTCAAATAAAAGAAGATAAACAGGTGCTGGAAAATGAGTATAAATCATTGTCTAATTATTGGTTATGGCCAACTGATAAAGATAGACTACAAACCGTAAAAGCTTGTTTATC
>CANCGK010000089.1 GCA_947377595.1 bacterium
AATGTTGATTGGTTGAATATTATGGCATATGATTTTTTTGGTCCATCAAGCGGGCAGATTGGTTTTAATGCGCCACTATGCAGTTCTTTACAAAAATATTCTGTCGATGGTGCGGTGCATAGAATTATGCAAGCTGGAGTAAGTCCTGATAAAATGGTCTTAGGGTTGCCGCTATACGGTTATGTGTACGAAAATACTGATGGATACAATGCTTATATCGATAAAAAAAATAAAATTAAAACAGTTGCGTATCATGTCATTGCTTCAAAATATATACATAATGCATCATATAAAAAATCTTGGGATGGTGCATCTCGTGTTCCATCATTGCATAGCAAGCAAGATCGAACATTTATTTCGTATGATGATCAAAATTCTTTGGTAGAAAAAACGCAGTTGGCAATGAGAAATAAAATGCAAGGAGTTGTCCTGTGGCGTTTGTCTGGAGATGATGCTGCGCATACCATGGTCAACTCCGTTGCACATATGATGCAATCATAAATTATGCAGGGTCTTCCTGGTCGCGTAATTGAGCTATGTAATGCATCAGAGCATTTCCTCGATTGGGATTGAGCGTAGGGGATTGAGGAAATGTTTTTGGTTTATGTCGCCATTGATAGTAATTGATAAAAGCTTTCTCAAATTGTGTATCAATCATATCTTGTTCTTGTTTGGTATGTTGTTCAGCAATCGTGATAAATTCAAATACAGCATCTTGTCCAAAATGATGCATTAAATGACGACCAAATATTTTCAATCGGCCCTCTTCGAGTAATAACGAAGAATTATCAAGGGCTTTAGTTTTTGAAATTTCTTTTTTGAGATCATTTTTATTGATCATTTGATTGATGTCGCCAATATGTATGCCATATTTTTTAAGACCGGTCATTTGTGTGCTCAATTTATGATATAAATCTTGCGGAGTGATCGGAGTGCTTGCGTTACAATTGTGATGAAAAACGCCTGTAAAATATAACAATAATATTTTTTTATGCATGATTTTCAATCCTTTTTTATCATGGAAGAGATGATAGATTTTAATCTTTGATGGATGCTATCAAAATTATTCTTGAAAAGACAATAAAATATTACTTTTGTTATTCTTTCTTTTTGTGTGCAAATAGTTGATCGATTCTGAGCATGAATTGATGGGTTCTGAAATGTGATTTTATGCCCTAGGATAACAATTTCTTGTGGTTTTATACGATACATTGTATGCTTAAACAATAATGTATGAATCTATTGAATGAGAGCTGTTTAAGTATAGGAAAAACAATCTATGAATTCGTCAAAGAATCCTGAAGCAATTCTGAAAAAAGGTATCAATCCAATCCTGATCGAAGAAGAGTTACAATCATCGTTTCTTGACTACGCAATGTCAGTTGTTGTCAGTCGTGCAATTCCAGACGTGCGTGATGGTTTAAAACCAGTTCACAGAAGAATTTTATATACCATGCACATTCTTGGTTTTGTACACAACAAATCGTATCATAAATCTGTGCGTGTTGTTGGTGAAGTACTTGGTAAGTTTCACCCACATGGTGATGCGGCAGTGTATGGTACTATGGTTGGTCTGGTGCAAGAATTTAATAAACGGTATCCTTTACTTGATGGTCAAGGAAACTGGGGTTCTATCGATGGTGATAATGCAGCGGCATACCGTTATACCGAAGTTCGTATGCAAAAAATTACCCAAGAGATGCTTGCAGATTTAGGCAAAGAAACGGTAGATTTTGTGCCTAACTTTGATGAATCTCAAGTTGAGCCTATTTTGTTACCAGCACGATTCCCTCAATTATTAATTAACGGTACGGCAGGTATTGCTGTGGGTATGGCAACATCAATTCCTCCTCATAATTTATCAGAAGTTATGTCTGGTTGTTTAGCATTGCTTGATAATCCAGAATTGTCAGATCAAGATCTTTTTGATTTGATCCCTGCTCCCGATTTTCCTACTGGGGGTATTATTTGTGGTCGCTCTGGTATCATTCGTGCATATCAAACTGGTCGTGGTAATTTAATTTTGCGTGCGGTCATTGCAGAAGAAGAAACAAAAAAAGGCGCAGCGTTAATTATTACAGAATTACCATATCAAGTGAATAAGTCAGAATTGATTATTAAAATCGCTGATTTAGTTAAAAATAAAATGATCGAAGGTATTTCGAATATTCGTGATGAATCCGATCGACGCGGTATGCGTTTAGTGATCGAATTAAAACGTGGTGAAATCCCAAGCGTCATTTTAAATCAATTATATAAATATACTCAATTGCAAACATCAGTATCTTTCTTGATGTTGGCATTGTTAGATAATAAACCAATCGTTTTCTCGTTGCGTAGACAATTACAAGAATTTTTAATCCATCGTCGTCAAGTTGTTTACAAACGTACTGATTATGATTTAAAAAAATCATTAGCTCGTGAACACATTTTAATTGGTTTGATTACAGCACTTGATAATATCGATGAAGTGATTGCAATTATCAAAAAAGCTGCATCATCTGATGATGCAATTGTTGCATTGCATGCAAAATTTTTATTAACGCAAGAGCAATCAAAGGCAATTTTAGAAATGCGTCTGCATAGATTGACAGGCTTAGAACAAGATAAAATTCGTGCAGATATTGCAGAGTTACGAGAGTTTATTGCAAAATTACAACTTATTTTACACGATCCGTTAGTTTTAGATCGTGAAATTAAACAAGAATTACAAGACATTAAAGATACCTATGGCGATAAACGTCGTACTCGTATCGAAGGTCCAATTGACGCATTATCAGATTTAGATTTAGTTCCAGAAGAAGATATTGTTGTGACATTGACTAAAAAAGGTTATATCAAACGAGTCTTGCTGCACACCTATGAATTACAACATCGTGGTGGTAAGGGTAAAATGGGTATGGCATCACTTGGCGAATCAGATGACATTGTACAAGATATTTTTGTTACAACAACTCATGGTGATTTATTATTCTTTACGAACTTTGGCCGTGTGTATTGCATGAAGGCGTATGAAATTCCAGAAGGTTCTCGTATTGCTAAAGGTCGTGCGATTGTTAACTTATTGCCATTAATCGAAGGTGAATGTGTTGTTAAGTTATTAAATTCATTTGAATTGCATGATAAATTTGTGGTCATGTTGACTCGCAATGGTGTCATTAAACGTACCAGTGGTTCTTCATTTGTTAAGATTCGTTGCACAGGTATTCGTGCAGCAGCTTTAAGAGAAGGTGATGAGTTAGTTTTCTGTGCGGTCAGTTCTGGTAAAGATACCATTGTCATTGCAACTCAAAAAGGCCAGGGTATTCGATTCCAAGAAACAGAAGTGCGTTGCATGGGACGACAAGCTGCAGGTGTTCGTGGTATTCGCTTAAAACCAGAAGATTTTGTTGTTGGTATGGAAATTGCAACAGGTGACGAAGATCTATTGTTTGCAACAAATAGAGGTTTTGGAAAACGTACACGCATTGTCGATTTCCGTATTGCTCACCGTGGCGGTGTTGGGGTTCGTACGATTCCAACTGGTAAACGTAATGGAGATGTTGTCGGTATTGCTCGTGTTAGCGAAGATTCACAAATCTTAATGATTGATAAAGTTGGTAAAATTATTCGTATTTCTCCGACAGAAATTCGTACAATGGGTCGTCAAGCTCAGGGTGTTCGTTTGATTCGTTTAGATGACAAACAAGAATTGTCATCAATCGTAACGTTCCAAGATTTTGATAACGAAGAAGAGTTGGCGGCAAAATTAGCATTAGCAAAAGAGCAACAAGCAGCAACAGCTCAATTACTTTCGTCTTGTTCAACTAATGATGATGACCAAGATGATGTAGATATGCCTGTTGATGAAGTTGATGAAATCGAAGAAATTATAGAAGAAGAACAAGATCTTGAAGGTGACTTTGATGATCTTGATGAAGAAGAATAGATCGTAAATTTTGTATAAATTTAAGCGGGTTAGTATGAACGAAAATGTTTATACTAACCCGCTTTTTGTTGTTAAATAAAGGCTTTTTTGGTATATTTTGTTACAGGTAGTGCATTTTATATTTTTTTTAATACGTTTGAATTTATTATGTT
>CANCGK010000090.1 GCA_947377595.1 bacterium
GCCAAGTAGGGGAGTAAAAGGAATGCCAAAAAAGCCACAAGGTTTAAAATATTTAGAGCATTCTTTATGGCTCAAAACTTCTAAAAATATAGAGCCCCATTTTTGAGTTTTTGTAATTGAAAGTAGATGAGCTTGATCCAAAGGATAAAATAATAAGGGATGTGATTTATGCCAAAAATCAGTAATTGGATTTTCGACATAATGATACAATGTAATATGAGCAGGTGTTTGAGATTCATGATAAAAATATAAACTTACATACAAATCAACATTAAGTCGATTCGCAAATGATGCATTTTGTAACGGTTGAATGGTCTCTCCTGGCACACGAGTTAAAATCACGCGGATATTTTTATATAATCCAGTCAGCTTTGATTTTAATTGTTCAGCGCATTGTAACGATATGCCGCGTTCTAAAGTGTCGACAATTAAGCGTCCTGTGTGTTTTGCATCACCTGCAGGATCGATCATAATGGTAAATTGATCATAGCTTATGATTGCATGAAATTGTAATATACAGCATATGATGAGTCGGAAAAATTGTTGACGATGAAATGATGCAATCATAATTATAGCATGTAAAAATATAAGATGAGTACGATATGATACAGTATGATACAAGTCATTGAAAACTCAAGTTTTAATCTATTATTAAAAAAATAATTACAGTTGATTTGATTTTTTGATATAATTTTAGTAGATTATTTCAATAAGAAAATAAATTTTAGTAAAGAAAATTAAAAATAATATGATGAAAAAAATAATGATATCGTTAGGTTTTTTTGGTTTAAGTATGCAATCGTTTATGATTTTTGGATCAAATAAATCTTATCTATCTTCTATTCCTCAAACAAATCAATACGTTTCAATTTCACGGTTGCAGGAAGAACAAAAACGTGCAGATGATGCAGTTGTGAGCAAAGATCAAACGTTGGCGAAGATCAGAAACCTGCGGGATGTTTTTAGAGAGAATATGAATCATATAAAAATTCGCGCTGAAAATGCAGAAGGCTGTTTACTGAACCAGAAAAAGAGAAACCGAGAGCTTATTAATGAAAATAAACGATTGACAAAAGAATGCAATCGTCGAAAGTTACTTACTCAAAAGCTAGAAAAACAAAAAAAGGAAAGTGAAGATAAACTATTTTCAATAAAATATGATTTGGATATGATGTTTGAGGGAGTATCTGGAGATTATGAAGATATGACCAGAATATTAACAAAAAGACATGATGATGCAGTTAATGAAAAGGAACTTTTAATCAATCAATTAAAAGCGCAAGTATTAGGCCAAAAATCAGAATTTATTAAATTAGAAGAAAAAGTTTCAGACTATCAGAAAGCTTGTCAGAGTTTTAACCTTACAATTTCTGAATTACAAAAAGAAAATGTTCAATTAACGCAAGACAAAAAAAGTTTAGTCGTAAAAAATAAAACATTAGAAAAACAGGTTGAAGAATTATTAGCTGCTAAGTTTGTTGTATCTAGTCCTAGATCAATATCTCCTACAAGACTATTAACTTCTGGAGATACAGCAACTGCGCAAAGTGTTAGACCAATCTCTCCTGAAAGAATATCTGCTGGAGCATCTGTAGTTCAGGCCTCAGCGCCTGTAATTACAGCAGCTGCTCAAACAACAAACATACCTACAGCAAAACCCCGAAAAAGGGTTACAAGTATGTTCTCAAATTCAATGCTCGTAGATGCAAAGACCTCAAGTCCTGGGCAAACGCAGACACTTTAAATTTATATATAAATTCAAAAAAGCCTTATCGTAGCGTAAAAACTATGGTAAGGCTTTTTTATTTATACAATGCATGCAATCATAATTATAACATGTAAAAATGTAAGATGAGTACAATATGATAGAGTATGATACAAGTCATTGAAGACTCAAGTTTTAATCTATTATCAAAAAAATAATTACATTTTTTCTTGCAATTATAACATGTAAAAATATAAGATGAGGACGATATGATAGAGTATGATACAAGTTATTAAAAATTCACGTTTTAATCTATAGGTAAAACATAATGTGTTTTATCTTACTGGGGTCATATTTCCCGAAGGTTATGTAGCAATCGTAGGGTACATCAAAATGTTGAAATCAAAGTGTGATCCCTATATTGTTATAAAAACCAGTTATATATTGTTTTGTAATATTGTAAAAATATAAAAATAAGTTCTCAGTAAAAGAATAAATTTTAATAAGAAAGGTTAACAACTATATGATTAAAAAAGTAATGACATTTTTATGTTTTTTTAGTTTTAGCATGCAATCGTTGATGGTTTTTGGAGCAAATTCACCAGAATGGGTTAGTGTGGAAAGGTTTAATGAACAAAAAGAGGAATATGAAGATAAACTACGTTCAATGTTTAATCAACAACAACAGAAATATGAAGATAAACTACATTCAATGAAACATGATTGGGATATGGAAGTTGGTTCATTGGCTATAGATTATGAAAATATAGCCGAGAAATTAACCCAAAAATATAATGATGAATTGAAAGAGCTGCAAAATTTAATTGATCAGTTAAGAGACCAAGTATTAAAAAAAGACTTAGACATTGATCGTTTAAATAAACTAGTGTTAGATTATCAGCACGCTTGTCAGCGTTTTAAGCATGAAATTTCTAAATTACAAAAAGAAAAAGAAAATTTCACCCAAGAGAATTATAGATTACAGCAAGAATTATCGACTTTGCAAGTATCTAGTGCTTCTTCAGATTCTTTTGCAAGAGCATCATTCATTCCTGAACCGTTAGCAGTTCAGGCGCCAGCATCTGTAGTTAAAGCAGTTGATAGTAAGCCTAATACATCTAAGCCAAAAGTACCTGATGCTTCAGCAGCTTTTCAAACAACAAACATACTTACAGCAAAACCCCGAAAAAAGGGTATAGGTATGTTTTCAATTGGAGAGGTCTTAAATGCAGGGGGAACTTCTCAGCAATCGAAGACCGCTTAAATTATATATAAATTCAAAAAAAGCCTTATCGTAGCGTAAAAACTATGGTAAGGCTTTTTTATTTATACAATCCATAGCAAGGCAAATTCCATTTATATCTCATTTTTCAGATGACAGATTGTCTTTATTTTTGCAAAACTATTGTTTTTGAATGTTTCTATTTGATATTATAATTTTGTTGAATATTTTTAAATACTTTATAAAAAAGGTAGAGTTATGAAAAAGTTAGCGATGCGTCAAGCCATGGTCTTGGCAGGGAAAAAATCGATATTTCTTGTTCTTGCATTAATGAATTGTGTTACGATTGATGCAAGTATTGTAAAAAAAATCAAAAAAGGCGTGCCTGCACAATCATCAAAAAATAACAAAAGAATGGCAAGCAAAGCTCCTGTCAGAAGAACTTTTGTGCAACCTGGAGTAAAATCAAGTAAGCCAGTACAAGATCACGTAGTAGAAAGTGATGAATATTCAAAAGTTGTCAGTGAAGCTCCTTTGCAAGGACACGTTGAACCTTCTGTTGATGTAAAGACTCAAGAGTTGCCAGATGGTACTGTAATTCAAACTCAAACAACAGTACAACCAGTCGAAGAAGAAGGTAAAGTGGTAACAACAACAGAGCAATTCATATGGAAGGCTGCTAAATATGCAGCAATAGGCGCAGCAGCTGTTGGTTTAGGCGCAGCAGCATATTATAATCAAGATGCAATTAAAAATGGTTTTAACGCTGGTTATCAATCAGCAAATAATTGGTGGAATGGTTCTGATGCGTCATTAGGTGATCAAGATGAATTCATGAATGGAAATGATCATATCATGCCAGATTTCCTACGAAAAAAATTTGCATCAGTAGAAGACGCAAAAGCAGAGTATAGCAGAAGATTTCTCGCCTATTATAATGGTAACAATCCTGAAATGAAAGAAGCGCAAGAGCAACAAGGGCAAGAGCAGCAAGGGCCAAATTTGCCTGATGAAAACTCAGGTAATGGGTCCGATCAAGGTTTAGGCCTGCAAGATGCCACTGCAATGGAATCAGATGAATCAGGTTATAGCGATACAGCTAAAGCTGCAGGA
>CANCGK010000091.1 GCA_947377595.1 bacterium
ACTATTACTTTCCTCAAGTTCAAATAAAAGTTTTTTCTTTTTCTTTTCAAAACTTAAAACTGATGATGATATTTTTTTTACATCCCCAGCAGCACCATAATACCACGAAGGTTTTTGTTCCATTCCAGGCAATGAAGAATTTATCAGCATCATAAAACATAGCGAAAACAGCACCATACAAACACTTTCATATAAAAACATACAACACACCTTGTAATGCACAACGCAAAACAAAGAAAACTATTAATACAGTTAGAATAACATACGTTTTCAAAAATGGCCACTTTTACACAAGCACAACTTTTTATAAAAACCACACCACATTTCAATTGCATTTCTCATAGCTTGTTATAGAATAGGGGGCATTATATTTCATACACTTTTAAAAGGATTTTTTTATGAAAAAATTAATGATCTATATCCTAGCGTGTGTTTTTTTTATTATGCCAGATACCATACTTGCAAAAAAAGCATGCAAACAATTAACATCAGTCGATGTCATGAATCAATCGCTACAAGCAAATGTAGATTTTATTCATGTTTTTTTTACCGCATTATCAGGAAACTTTCATCAAGTTATTATTCCTGCAGCACAATTAGAATCTGCATTAAACAATGGCTTAAAATTTGATGGCTCATCTATCGAAGGATACTCAAATATTTTTGAGAGCGACATGCATTTAACACTTGATTTTAATAGCTTTTTTGTACATCCAGTTATCAAAAACCAACCGAAAACCGCTCGAATCTTTGCATCAGTCTATCAAGATGAACAAACTCCTTACCCTGCAGATCCTCGGTATTTACTTGAACAAGCTATGCAATCTGCTCGTGCTCTTGGCTATGAATTTTATATGGGGCCAGAAATAGAATTTTTCTTGCTCGAAAAAGATAAAGAAAACAACCTGCAACCATGGGATACTGGATACTATTTTGGCTCAGAATTACAACAAAAACACGAAACCATCAAATATGAAATGATGCAAAAATTATTAGAATATGGTATTGCTATCGAAAAACTACATCACGAAGTTGCTCCAGGACAACATGAATTGAGCATTGAATATGACACTGCACTTACTATTGCAGATCAGATTATGATAACAAAGCATGTAATTAAACAAATAGCAGGCAATTACGGTTTAATCGCAACATTTATGCCAAAACCATTATATGGAGTCAATGGCAGCGGCATGCATATTCATATGAGCATTGCAGATTATACAACAAAACAAAATCTATTTTTTGATGAACAAGATGATGCTTTTTTATCACCTCTTGCGTACAACTGCATCGCAGGAATCTTACATAGAATGCAAGATGGTGCAATGATTTTAAATAGCACCGTCAACTCATACAAAAGATTAGTACCTGGATACGAAGCGCCAGTTTATCTTTGTTGGGCTAAAAAAAATCGTAGCGCATTAATTCGCATTCCTCAAATTAACGAAAGTCAACCACAAGCTGCTCGAGCAGAAATTCGCTGCGCTGATGCTTTATGCAACCCTTATCTTGCATGCACATTTTTGATACAAGCAAGCCTTGCAGGAATTATTAATGACGAACAAGCTACACCAGCTATCGAAGCTAATTTATTTAAACTGACGCCCCAACAAATTGCCGATCTTAACATTAGTACACTACCAACATCACTTGGACAAGCTCTTGCAAACTTTCAATCGTCCGATGAAATGAGCAAGATTTTTAATCTGACATTAGTCAATGAATTAAGCTCTATGAAACGTAAAGAAAATTTACAATTTAATAAAGCTGTCACTGATTGGGAATTGCACAGATATTTATAGTGTATAAAAAATCGAAATGCTTGGCGGGATTAAGTCCAAGCATTTCGATAAAGGATAAGGATACGAATTGCGACGTTTTATATTTCTATTTATTTTTTTTAAGCGTGCAGACAATTTTTTCTGATGCTGGCATCATAAATTCTTCTGTTCCTACAGCTGCTAAAACTTTATGTTCTGGCACTTTTTCTAAAGTTATTTCATACGTTACATGATCTTTAAATGATGGTATATTTTGATGACACTGTGCATACAAATTACCATTTTTATCTTTATCTGGTGAATTTAATATTATAGTATTCAAACTTTTCGTATCAAAATTAACAACTTGATACGATTGAGCAATCCCAATACCTTTATTTTCGATCGTGTGATCAGAAAAATTACATTGGGCTTGAATATTAACACCAGAATTATTCACAAACGTTGCAACAAGCGCAACTGATTGCACATAAGCATTCATCAAAAAGCAGGCAACAATTATAAATTTTTTCATAATAACCTTATGCATTTTTGTGTGTAACATGATTTTTTTTTCGCTCCTCTTTACGAGCTCTTTTTTTTGCTGCCTTTGCTTTTTTGCTTGCAACAGGCAACATCTCGTCTTCGTTTCCTGCACGATTAATATCAAAATTTTCAAACTTTTTGCTGTACGCATTCATGGTAACGACATAATTAAAAGAATTATTCGTCGGAAACAATTTACGCAGATCGCTCATACCTGGTGAAGTTATCGTAATTTCATCACCCTGATTATTATCTAAATCACCTTGTTGATCATGTTCTAATTCTATATAATTCATCATCGCAACAGATGCTGGTTGTATATTTTTCTTACGTGTTAATGATGAAAAATAACTTTTTTTATGTCCTTTACCTGCAGTTACATTCGTTATTTTAATCTTGCGCCCGGTATGATTAATATAATGCGTCGCCATCAAAGGCAATGCCATCGTCAATAAAAAAGCAGAGAGAACTAATTTTGTACCATAATTCATGACTACCCTTTACTCATTTTTAATTGTATTGATAAAAATATTATTGCAAATAGCCACAATAAAAAGCAATATTTACAAAAAATATATCTCAATAGCAAGTCCTAGACGTAAAAAAACCTGTGATTATCTTGATACAAGATCAAAAAACCACAGGTCAAAAACATACTTTTATACCAAAAACAAGCTTACATTATTTACCGCCCATCATAACACTTGCCGCTACGAATAACGCAGGAATAATAAACATACCATTGCGAGCTTTTTTAGCAGTAAAAATTTCTTCATCTTTTTGTAATGAATCATTTAAAAAAGACATTTCGGGTTGAAATGTTGAATTTTGACTGCATGTGTTTGCTTGTTTCTTTTTTTCTAATATTACCTTTGCAAAACCAATACTCTTTAAATCCCGAGCAATTTTTAATGCCGGATAAGAGTATTTTTCATCTTGCTGACAGCTACTATCGGTAATAACAATAGGAACATTTTCATGCCGGACTATTATTGTTTCATTGCCCTCGTTACGATCTTGAGTCCGACGATTGGGAGTCCAAGGCAAACTAAATCCATAAGATCGCAACCCATCATTAAAACCTTCTAAACCATGATATCTTGGATCAACCAATGTTACATTTTTTATATCAAAAAAATTTAGACGATGCCCCTTTTTGAGCAATTCAAAAGCAACTCTAACATCTGAATTTGATGCATTAACAATAGATAACGGCTTATCAAAACCATAATATTTACCGCGCGATGCAATAGTACTATTGCGCGAATTAAAGCTGCTACATATTTCGCTCATAACATCTTTTGGTTGAGATGATTTCGAATTCATAAAAATAAATTCACATTGAAGACCATCGCCGCCTGTAAATGCAATTTTTTTCTGAAAAATAGTTGCAACGCGTACATCATCTTCACTCGAACTTGCTTGAGGTGCATTTTCATCTAAACTTGTTTTAGTTACCAATTCAGTCTTTACATCAACTTCACTTGCAACCTGCTCAGCTCTTTTTAAATCTGGTTCACCCCATTTTTCTTCAGACTGACCATCACTGGAACAGATTACAATATTATGAAAACCTACAAAAAGCAGGATATATAAAAATTTCTTTTGTATCATTATTTTCCTTTATACACTCTATGTAACATTATTTTTATTTACATATACATCATAC
>CANCGK010000092.1 GCA_947377595.1 bacterium
CCCTCTAGAAGATGCCCAGATCAAAATAGTATATTTTCCCTGTTTTAAATGTATCATAGCTTGCGGGTCAAGTTCCATCAAGTATTGAAATATGTCATTATTACCATTAACAACTATTTTTAAAAATCTATTATCACCTTTACGCTCCACATTCATATTTGCACCACGTTGTAATAAAAATGCTAAAATATCTCTATTATTGTTCAGTAAAGCTTGTATTAAAGGATTTATCATCGAAAAAGTACCCATCCCATGACGACTAATGCGTAAACAATTAACATTTGCTCCCGATTCTACTACTTGAACAACTGCATTAAAATCATTATTTTTTACTGCATCCAATAATTGATCATCTAGTATTTGTTGATCTTGCTCAGATAGTTGTCTACCTACACCCTCTCCTGCTCCTGCTCCTGCAGATGGATATAAATTTTGCATTGATGCAAGCATCAAACAACTTACTAGCAAACTATAATTTTTCTTCATCACACAACCTTTCTTTTTTATGACAAAAATTCTATCTTAAAAAGAGACTACCATAAACCACCCCCTCCTAGACAATAGTTTTTAAAATAAATTTTCAAATTGAAACTAAAGTTGTGGGATTTTCAGAAAATTAAATAAAAAAACCATGATCACGTCAATGATAAATTTGTGATCATGGTGTAAAAAATGAGATCTGATCTATGACTTTACAATTTTGATGATAACGCTTGAATAGCTTGCATGCTCAAGCCTGTTATATCTGCAATATCTTGCATACTTATTTTTTTCATAAGCATATTAATCGCTATACGTTCTTTTTCTTGCCGAGCTCCTTGATCAAAATTTTCATGTAATTTTTGTATCCGCGCAAGCTCTTGTGTAATCTCTATTTGAAAACTCATAATCTCTTGATCGTAAGCAGCTACTTGTTCAGGTTTCCAATTCCATCGAGCCAAAACATCAAAGGCCGTACAAATAGCTGGAAAATCATGATACACTGCTGGTATTGCATCTTGATCATGCGCTTGCTTTAAAAAAAAGAGCCATTTATCAATGTGCGTCATCAATTGATCTACTTTTTTATTAAATTTACCCAGCTCAACAATATGCAATTCAACTAACGGAATCGATTGTTTACCAGTGCTCATGTTGCACATCATATGATGTGATACAGGTTCATCAAAATCTGGATACAATTTAAAATTTAAAATTCCAAGAATAATAACAGGTTTTAATTGACTATAAGGATCGGTTTCTTGCAATTGTCGTGATAATAAACTTGCCGCATAATAAAAAAGTCTATAATCAAAAAAATCTTCACTACGACGTTGTATTTCAATAATGAATTGATGATTTTGAGCATCAGTACAATTAATATCTAAAATAGATTTTTTATCGTCAAATCTACGCGCTGCAAGTTCTTGATGCATGAAATAAATATCTTTAATTTCATTTAATTGACCAGTTCTTTCTAACAAATCATTTAAAAAATCAATAGTCACCTGTTTATGCTTTTTTTCTCCAAAAACTAACTTAAATGTTGAATCAAGCAATGGTGTAGCAAATACATTTTTGCCCATATTAATATCCTTATAATTTTTATAATAAAGCAAGAACCTGTAAAAATCGCTCAACTTCTGCCACACTATTGTAAAAAGCAAAGCTCACCCTGACGGTTGCTTCAAGACCTAATTTTTCATGATATGGCTGAACACAATGATTACCTGCTCGCACAGCAATGCCATAAGAATCAAGAAACATGGCAATATCATGCGCATGAATCTGCGAATCATAAAACGTTACCAGATGCCCTGATGTCATTGATGATACGATATGAAATCCAAGATTTTGCAATCCTACAACCATGATAGCAACAAGTTCTTGTTCGTGCTGCGCAACACGATTAAAATCTATATTCTCACTCAGATAATCTATTGCAGCACCAAGGCCAATAGCTTGTGCAATCGGTGGCGTACCTGCTTCAAAGCAATAGGGGGCATTCTTCCAATATGATTCATCGTACCCTGCGCTGTAGACCATAGAACCGCCAAATTTGTATGGATAACAATCAGGTTGCAAAGCCTTTTTCATAAACAAACAACCAACACCAGTTGGCCCGTATAATTTATGTCCAGAAAAAACTAAAAAATCACAGCCTAGGTCTACGACATCAATTTTTTGGTGTGCAATTGATTGCGCTGCATCAACTAAAACTTTTGCTCCAACTTGATGCGCTGCAGCAACAATCGATGCAATGTCATTAGTTGTACCTAAAATATTTGATGTATGTACCATAGCGACTAATTTTGTTCGCTGTGATAATGCTGCATAATAGATCGATAAATCGCATACACCTTGTGCATCAACAGGTATAATCGTCAATATCAAACTTTTTTCTTCTGCTAATTGCTGCCAAGGTAAAAAATTTGAATGGTGCTCTACCTGAGAAATAATAATTTCATCACCAGGTTGCAAGTGATGTGCTGCCCATGCTCGAGCAACCATATTAATACCATCGGTTGCACCACTGGTAAAAATAATTTCTGATGCTTGAGCGCCAATAAATTGTGCTATTTTTGTACGAGCTTGTTCGTAATGCAAGGTAGTTTTTTCTGCAAAAGCATACAAACCTCGATCAACATTCGATTTATAATGCATGTAATAATCGCTCA
Organism: bacterium; assembly: GCA_947377595.1. Classification (GTDB taxonomy): domain Bacteria; phylum Babelota; class Babeliae; order Babelales; family Chromulinivoraceae; genus Chromulinivorax. The sequence continues at coordinate 2,658 of CANCGK010000092.1, forward strand.
TAGCCTGCATAACTTGCATAGGCACTTGAGCTGTTGCCGCACTATCAAAATAAATCAATTGATGATCGTCTATTTTTTGTTGTAAAATCGGAAAATCAGCTCGTAATAATTCTAAATTTTTCATAATTTCTCATAAATACTTTGAAGAATTGTATCTTTTTTTTCATATCCTTGTAACACCTGCTGGCAAAACGCTTGCACCAACAACTGCTGTATCATAGATTCTTGCAATCCACGACTTTGCATGTACGTTATCTGACCTTTATCAAATCGACCAACAGCAGATCCATGATAACATTGCACATCATGATTCAAAACTTCAATATTTGGTATGGAAATCGCATGAGCATGATCTGAAAATAAAATGTTTTTGTTTTGTTGTAATGCGTATGTTTTAAAAGCATCTTGCTCGATACGAATCATACCTTCATAACGTAGCTGTGCCTGATCTGTCAGCAATGCATGCAATATCAGGCTACTTTGACTATTATTACCACAATGAATTTGTTCTGTTGCTATAACAACGGATTGATTTTTATGTAAAGCACTCAACCCAAAAACATGTACCTTACTTTCTGTTCCACATATAAAAATTGATAGACGCACATCAACTGTATCGGCTAACACCATAATACATCGCACCGTCAAATCTACAAAACTTTGGCAATAAATTTTTACATGCGCTTGCGTTTGTTGAGTGACTAAAAAATTAATTGTACCGACCTGCCCCTGCTCAATAAGCAATGTCAGATCATCCGTTAAATCATAATCTATATGATGTCCATAAGATAGCATGATAGGTAAAGCTTTTTGTGTATCAAAAGTGTGCTTATTGCACGAAATGTTCGTAATAATTAAAATCCAATTTTAAAAACAATATAAAACTTTTTCTCTCTTTTATTTTAACACAAACAGATCAATTTACCTACATTTAAACTATCATTCAGATTGCGTTTCGTGCATAAAAGTGTAGAATACTAAACAAGATATTTTTTCAACAAAATGTTACAAAACAATCATCCAAAGGAGTTTTCCATGATCATCAAAAAAAATATTTTCAATTTAGCATTGCTACTATCAACAGTATCATATGCTCAAAATGATGAGATCACGCAAACAGCAAATCTAGAAGCTGTAAAACAATTAACAGAACAAGAACAAACTATTAT
>CANCGK010000093.1 GCA_947377595.1 bacterium
ATGGCAATAGTCAAAGTTTTCATACTTATAGTGCAGATACACCCTCAGGATCAGTTCATTTTTTAGTAGCTTCTCAATCTGAAAAATATGATACATTAGAACTCCCTTATGTTCATGTTGAAATAGGGTTTGTCCGAAATGATCCTGCTGAAAAATCTTCTGATCAACAGCATATAACAGATCATTCATCCAATCATACTCAAGCAGCAGAACGAGCCCAATTAGATCGTTCTGACTTTGATAACCATCTTAAAGACGCTGCGATGAGCCGCCAATTCGACAAGAGCAACTCTTGCTTAGAATCAAATGCACCATTTGATGGAATCGAAGGTAAACAAAGGTCTCGAGTTTATACGTGGTGTAAAGACAAAAAATACTCAATATTGAACGCTTGCAATCAATCGAAGGCATCGAACAAATGGATAATTTTAAAAAATATACTAACAACTTTACCGATCTTTCCAAGCTTAAACCAGAAGAAGTCTTATATCTAAATTTATGTGATTGGTTAGAACTTCATGCTACAAAAATTAATAATCGATTACACGCTATGGGTGGCATTACCATTACCGACCCGCAAACAGGCATTCAAGCTACCATAAAAAAATATGATTTATTTCATTCCTTGTTAGGCGAAATGAAACCAGGATCGATTAAATCTAATACAAAAGGCGGCCATTTAATGATTCCCGAGCTTAAAGCTGCTTTATTAGAAATCGGTGAAATAACACCATTAAAGCATGGTTTTTTCGACATAAATATTAAAGCTGGCAGCAATAAAAAAATAAATTCATGTTTTCCATTAGGAACATCCGTTGATCAAGCTATGGAAATTATTGAAGATGCTATCATTAATTATAATGATATCACTGTTAAATTAAATACAAAAAATTCATTACAACACATATGTGAATTAAAACATCATACAGGTCATGCATTTTCGTTAAGAATCCAAAACAATATTGCCCAATTTTACCCTTGGAATAATTAAATGATTATTAAAAAATATGATAAATATAAAAATAATCACTATCGCTTAGTGACTTATAATAAAAAAGGTTTCTGTTATTTATATAATTTAAACATGTTTTTATCATCACATTTTGGATACGTAAAAAGAAAAGGTATTTTAACTTTTATTAAAGAATGCTCTTTAGGCATTAGATTCGAATGGATTAATGTAGATATCGATCATGAAAATGATTTAGTTTACATCAATGAAAGTTATGAATCTAACGACCCCAAATTTGATACTCCAGAAATCAATACATTAATTGAAGCTGATAATTTTATTGCGCTCTGCAAAATGGGTTTAGTTGATTACACAGTTATGACCAAAGATAATTTTACTCATCTACTCTTTGCATGGGATAAAATAATTGATACTTTGCCACCTTTTGCGCTGCTCTATCAAGATGATCAAGGTTGGTACGATGTTCTCCCATTTGATACTCAAGAAACGATGGAAAAATTTATTGCCGATCACACCGCAATCGAAGATATTCACGAGTAATATATCACCAGATTTTACCAGTCTGCCTCATAAAGGATTATGATGATAATTAAAAAATATAATAAATATAAAAATGGTAGCAATCGTCTTTTTATATTAAATAAAGGAGGTTTTAGTTATTTATATAATTTAACCATCTTTTTATCATTTCATTTTAGATACGTACAAAGCGACGGTATTTTAAATTTTATTAAAGAATGCTCTTTAGGTGTTAGATTCGAATTGATTAATGTAGATATCGATCATGAAAATGATTTAGTTTATATTAATGAAAGTTATGACCCTCACGACCCAAAATTTGATACTCCAGAAATCAATGCATTAATTGAAGCGGATAATTTTATTGCGCTCTGCAAAATGGGTTTAGTTGATTACACAATTATGACCAAAGATAATTTTATTCATCTCCTTTTTGCATGGGATAAAATAGTTGATACTTTGCCACCTTTTGCGCTGCTCTATCAAGATGATCAAGGTTGGTACGATGTTCTCCCATTTGATACTCAAGAAACGATGGAAAAATTTATTGCCGATCATGCTAAATAGATTAGGATTATGGGTGTTTTTCAAAGAAATCGATATCTATCAATTACAAGACAGATCATATTTTCCATACAACAGATTATCACAAGTTAATTTTTCTTTTTTAAGAATGTTTTTTTTATATTCTTTTGGTTATATAAAACGAATGAAAATAATAAATTTTATTGAAAACATGCACAATATATACAAAGATGGTCTTTTATTTGAGCTTGTTTATGTAAGTATCGACAATGATAATCAATTAGTCTATTTCAGTGAATCATATGATGATTATTGTAATAAACCTCAAAAACCCGAAATCAATAAATTGCTCGAAAATGAAAATTTCATTGAACTCTGCAAAATGGATTTAGTTGATTACACAGTTATGACCAAAGATAATTTTATTCATCTACTCTTTGCATGGGATAAAATAGTTGATACTTTGCCACCTTTTGCGCTACTTTATCAAGATGATCAGGGTTGGTATGATGTTATGCCGTTTGAATCTCAAGAAGCGATGGATGAATTTATTGCCGATCACACCGCAATCGCAAATATTCATGAGTAATATATCATCAAAATAAGCAAACAAACTGCAATATTTGATCTATAAACGGTAGCCCCTTGTATTATCATCGAAGGGGCTACAATGTATCTTAAAAATCGAAATGATCTAGTTTTATACATATGATGCACGAAAGTCTCTTGCAATTACAACAAGCTTGATTTGCATTTTACTCATAATAATATTTTAAGTTTTTATGTTGACGTACTCTTTATTTTTTCAATTTTAAGATATCTTCTGGACTTTTGCCTAACGTAGCCATTAAATGAACAAAGCTACCAATCGTTAAATTTGCCTGACCTTTTCTTATTTTAGAAAGATGGGATGGGCTCGATCCTAATTTTTCTACTAATTCATTAAAACCAACCTTATGTTCAGTCATATACTCTTCGACAGAAGATGCAATAAAATTTTGCACTGCCACAAGCATATGAGCCTCACGAGCAGCTTCTTGTTTTATGTCTGCTCGCTCTTCTTTTGTTAATCTTGTTGCTGTATACTCTTCAAAATCTTTTAATTTTAACATTTTTTATTCCTTTAATAATTGTGCTAATCTTACTCGAGCTATTTTTATATCTTTTTCTTGAGTTGTTTTGTTACCTGCTGCAAGTAATTAAAAATTACTACTTTTAAATATAGTAATTCTATATAACATAGTAATCAAGATAAAAGCAAAAATTGCTATTACAAAAAAAGTAAACCTCTTGCAATTACAACAAGCTTGACTTGCATTTTGTTTGAACTGTAAGATACTAAAATATATTCGATAGTCATTTTCTTAACAAAGGAAAATCATGAATTTTTTAGACCCTAAGATAGATATTGCATTTAAAAAAATTTTAGGCAACAAGCAACATAAACATTTAACGATCAGTTTTTTAAATAACATTTTAAATTTATCAGACGATAAACTAATCAAAGAAATCACTTTTTTAGAAACTGAATTGCAGCCAGAGCGCATCAAAGGTAAAAAAACTTATTTTGATATTTATTGCACCGATCAACAAAATCGAGAATATATTATCGAAATTCAACTGATTAATGAATTTAATTTTATTCCAAGATCAGAATATTATGCAGCGCGTGCTTTAGCTTTACAATTGCACAAAGGCAAAGA
>CANCGK010000094.1 GCA_947377595.1 bacterium
CATCTTCTCATAATCCATTATCGCGTGCTAAGGGTAGATCTCAAGTTTTTAAGTCTTCTGTGGGTGTAAAACCTGACGTGGTTGAGGGTGTATCAAAAGCAAATGATGCGCTAGTTGTAGAGCAAACACATGGTGATGGTGGTCAGGGAAATGTTGGCAGTGGAGTAGATGTAAGTAAGGCTCAAGAAGATCTATTCATGGGAAATATATATCCAGATCAAAAAAACTCAGGAAGTGCTGAAAAAAACAGTCAGTTTGCAGAATCAAATTATTCAAATTTAAGCAAAAATCTTGCTCAGTTGCATATTAGTTTTCAAGATTTTGTAGACTTTATTTTTAATATGTCTGTAGCTGCAAAAAATAAATTTTTACAGTATTTAGAAAAAAACTTTTCATCTAAAAGTAGTACATTGAATGAAAATCAAGAGAGTTCTGTAGGAACTCAAATTATTGAAAAAGTAAGTCAGTTGCCTAAGGAGCGATTGTCTCAGGTTGTAGAGCAGGCGGAGGGTTTGATTTCTCAGGATGCTTTCGTAGTAAAAGATTCACAATCGCAAGAAGTGCTTACTTCTGAAGGTCTAAAAATTCGAGGCTGATTTTAAGGTAATAATTTATAAAAGGGTGTGGTGATGAATAAAAAAGTAGTAGTTGTTGTGTTGTTATGTAGTGTAAGTTTGCGTGCAAGTATGTTCGGGCGGCAGGTTGTTGCTCAGCCTATAAATTTGCAATTTAATTCTTCTGTAGTGCAAGCGCCAAAATTTGAAAAAATTGATGCTGCGCCAAAAATAATGTCAAAAAATTCTTATCAAATATTAGCAAAGCAAGCGGTTGATCAGGCAATGTCTCAGCCAAATCAGGCTTCTGGTCAAAGTGTGCAAGAACCTCAATCAGTTAATGCTGATGTGTCGATACCTGATACTGTTCGGCCGCAATCGGTTTGGTCTCTGTGGCTTTCTGGGCAAAAGAATCAATTTGGACAGCAAGAAAAAGTAGCAGTTGCCGAAAAAGAGCAGTCTTTGTCAGATCAATCTCTCGTCACACCGGTTGAGCCAGTAAAGCCAGTAGCGACGGATGTTGTTGTAAAGTCTGCCGTCACACAGCAATCTGTTGGTGTTCCAACAGCGCAGTCACCTACAGGTCAAGTGGCTGATATGTCGCAAAAATCACCAAGTTTTAAAGCATTGCAAGAGCAAGTTAAGGCAAAGTTTTCGCAGTTATCTGATGTAGATGTTTATAAAATAACACAGTTGGTAGAGCTGATTAAACAAGAAAATGTTTCTCAAGCAAGAGAGCTATTGAGTAATGATAAATATAAGGAATTAAAGTCAGAGTTGTATCCAGAAGGTCTTCCAGGCGAGGGTGGAATTAAACCAGCGGACTTAATGCAATTAAGTTCTGGTCAAAGTGAAGCGACAGCTCAAGTGGGTGTTTTAGGCGGTATTGCTGGAGGAGGAATTTCCTTACATAAGGCAGGAAGTGTTTTGGTAAAAAAAACAAATCCTCTACTTGATGGGTTGCAGCAAGCGCGTAATAACATGCAGAAGTCCTCAGGAGAATCATTTCTTTTTACGAATAAATATTCTGAACAGCTTGCTCAAGATAGGTGGGTGAGTAAAGTCCGAGATGATTTAATTAAAAATATTACGCAAGAGGCTGAAACGCAATTTAATCAACAATCGCCAGCATTGCGTTCAGCTTTTCAGGAGAAGTATAAGGATAAATCGTCACAGCCTAATTTTGAAGATAAGATTTCAGAACTTATGATGATTGAAAAAGAAAATAGACTCAAAAAAGCATTATCAGATGCTGCTCCTGAGATTGCTCAGGCTGTGCAGAAAGCACAAAATGAGTTTGCAGATAAGGTTGCTCAAGCAAAAGCACAGTATGAGTTTAGTCGATCAAAGCAACCTCAAGATCAATCATCTGGCTTGCAACCACAAAAAGAGACTTTTAACCAAGTTATGTTCAAGAAGAATAAAGTTATTGCTGAGCGCCAAGCTGAAACAAGAGCGAAAAATGCAATTGCTCAGCAAGTTGAAGCGAATTTGTTAAGTCAAAAAGACAGCTGGCAACATGATTATAGTTATGAAAATCCTCGATCGGACGTTCAAGCAGCTTGGAATAAATTTGTAGCAAGTAAAGTTGAAGAGGCTTATCGAAAACCAGACAATGTAGCAGCAATTAAGAAAGCTCAAGACGATGCTGTTGCTGCGCTGCAATCGGCAAGTCCTGTGTCTGTTACTAAGGGTTCGAGATCTCAACAAGCTATTGCTGCTGTAGCTTAAATTTTTTTTGAAATTTCGTATGAGTTGTATAGAAAGGCCAAGATTCTACTCTTGGCCTGAATTATTTATAACGATGCGTGTATGAATTCTTGCATCTGTTGTTTGTATTTTTCTTTATGTTTTAAATGATTTGCGACATGTGATGAGTCTTGTACAAACCAGGTTGCTGGTTTTTTTGCTGTTGCAATTAAAGGGTGAACGTGGTCAATGGGTACAAATAGATCATCTTTTGCATGAATGAATAAGATTGGTTGATCGATCTCGTTCATAGCTTGAGTGATTGATTCTTGCTTGCTGTGATGTTCTTTAAAAAAGAACCGATATATTTGTACCACAAGAGTTTGAGCGTATTTTTCTAGAAACGAAATATTATATGTTTTGCAGCGTGATGCAGCTTCTGCTCTGACAACAGTTTCTGCAACGTCAATAATTGCTGGCCAGCCGCTATCAAAAATAATACCCTTGATGCAAGCATATGTTTGTGGGTCTTCTTTTTTTAAATATGCAACCGCTTTGATGGTATGAAAAGCCCCAGCGCATAATCCGTGAATAATAATGTCAGGCTTTAAGTTATGAGTTTTGTTATAATCTGCTATAAATTGTATTGTTGCAACCACGTCAAGATATTGGTGTTTGCCATATTCTTTAATGCCGTTGAGTGTTAATAATTCTCCATCGCTTTTTCCATGGCCACGAGAGTCAATAAATATAAAGTTGTAGGGTTGATCTTGCAGCATTGCGTATAAAGTCGTCATGCCTTCTTTTCTGCCAGGGACAAATCCAGGACAAGAAATAATGGTTGCGCAAATATCCATATTGCTACTTTGATCAAGCATGATCGTGTTAATTGTAAGATTGTCTTTTGTTGTCAGATCAACTTCAAAAAAACCTCGATCTTTTAAAACTTTTTCTACGGCAGGAGAATTTCTTAAAAATGTGACATCGTAAAAATCAACGCAAGGCTGCAATTGTTTTTCAGGTCTGTACGCTATGAATAATGTGCATAGTCCGATTATTATTATTATTATTATTATCAATATCGCTTTTGTTTTCATAAACTACTCTCTTAAAAAAATGGGGTCTTTTTTAATTTTTGCCTTGTTGAACTAAATAAGTTTCGATAAAATCCATTAAATCGCCGTCTAGCACAAGATCGGGTTGAGGATTTTCGACGTCGGTTCTGTGATCTTTGACCATTTTGTAAGGATGTAAAACGTACGATCTGATTTGTGAGCCCCATTCATTTTTTTGTTTATCAGTTTTGGTTTTTTCTAACTCTTCGATATCT
>CANCGK010000095.1 GCA_947377595.1 bacterium
TTATATTCGGATCAAAATAAGCAATCGGCATATCTATGCCATCAGAACGTTTATCACTAAAAGTTACAGAATTTAAAGCATAAACTTTATTTATTTTATTTTTTTCCACGTACTTTAAAATATAATCTTTAAGAGCAATTCGTAAAGCAAAGCGTTGACGACGTAACTCAACTGCATTAATAGTTTTAGCTATATTATAATAACTATCCATACAAGCCGGATATTCTATATAACCAGTATAATCTTTATAAGTATCCTCATAAACCTCACGCAAAGATTTATTATGAGCCAGAGTATCCGATGATCTATCAATATTAAAATCTTGAAATGCTACTGGAATTTCAAGATTATGATAATTTTGAATACCTTGTGATAACGATTCATGTTGCTGAGCATATTTTTTTTTGTAATCATTATGTATAGCACTCGCTGCAATAAAGCAATTGATACCTTTGTCATCAGCATCGTACATTGATGTAATTAATTCTTTTTCATAACTACCACATAACCCTAAAATATTTTTTAATAATATATTGTCCTGAGCATCTACAATAAGGTCTGAAATACAATCTTTATTATCTACTTTAAATCTACTATCGATAACACTAAAATACTGTAAGACCTTTCTATTTAAAGCTCCAGATACAATATTTTGAGCATGTGAATAGAAACGCTTAGAACTATTATTGAGCATACTCAATAGAGGGATTGGCAATAAGCACAAAAATAAAAACCCCTGCATTTTACATAACTTTAATACATGATTCTTCATACAATTCACCTTTTATTATACAATTAAACGAAATTAATATTTCAGTCTGCATATAAAAAGATTATACAAAGTGATTATTTCTTGCAAAAGGGTGTCAGGGTTTTATACATACCAAAAATCTTTTTACATAAAAATAACCGAATTTTACTGCAAAGGTCATTATTCTTAGAACAACTGACTTTACCATAAAATTCGGTTTATAATTCAGGTATCAGATACAATTTTTTTATACAAAATTAATTTTGATCAAGTTGTAATCTATCAAGAATAATTTTCATCGTTACATAATATAAAGGAATATGATCTTGAATTTTTTTAGCAGTTTTTTCATCATATGTATGCGAAGTTAGATTTCGTTCTGTAACACAGTCAATCAATATACGAAATTCATATTCAGTAATTAACATGGACTGCAATACTTGCCTAAATACAACTTTTGGAGAAGGTGATTCAATGGAAATTTTTGAAATAATTTCAAGATAAAATTTTAAAAATTTCCAAAACGAATCGATTGAATATTCAAAGCGTTGCGTAATACCATCTTGCATTAATTTATAAGCTTTTGGCCTATCATATAATGGAATGTTAACTTCTTTCAATCCTTAATCTAATGTCAAAAGTGCTTTTCGCATTGCTTTATAACGAAATTTTAATCTTTCCATACTATTTTGTCCTTTAAGATTTCACTACGCATAAGATCACTGACTTGATATAAATCAACAACATCAATTTTATACATAATATTACTTTCTTTAAACATACAAGTTATTTCATAAACATCTCGCTGTTCTAATTCATGACCAGCATCAAGAGCTATATCAATATCTGCACGTGGAGAATTAGTGCCACGTGCACGTGATCCAAAAAGATATATTTTTGCTTGAGGAATGAGTGCGGAAATGACTGCAATAATTTTATTTTGAATTTTTGCATCTAACTTATTCATCAATATCATCCTTATTTTATTGCTTGATAAAATATGCCAAATATTCAACATTGCCATCACCACCGATAGTCACTGATTGCACGCATCCTTGCAAGGATAATCCGACATGTTCGATTGCAGCAATGACATCTTGCATAATCTGTTTGCGCAAAACTGCATTTTTAACAATGCCACCACGAGCTAAAGATTTTTTGACCGTCTCAAACTGAGGTTTAATCAAAATAACCACTTGCCCATGTTGTTTGACTAAGCGAACAACGACATCAATAATTTTTGTTACAGAAATAAAAGACACATCAACACATGCAATATCAACTGGTGACAATTTACCAAGACAAGTACGAATATCTGTTTGCTCCATCACTATTACTCGTGAATCACTTGATATTTTTGAATGAACTTGACCGGTACCAACATCAACACCTGTAACATGACCAATCCCATGTTGTAAAAGACAATCAGTAAATCCACCTGTTGAAAGGCCAACATCAAGAGCGGTAAGCCCTGTAACGTCAATTTTAAATTCTTGCAATGCTTGCGCTAATTTTGCACCAGAACGGCTGACAAATTCCGGTTGATCAAGATGTAAGGTAAATTGCACATCAGTCGGAACTAACATACCATTTTTGGTAACCACTTTATCATCGATCATCACAAAGCCTTGTTTAATCCATGATTGAATTAATGATCGACTTAAATCTGGACGTTGCTCATGAATAACAACGTCCAATCTTTTATGCGTATCTGTTTTTTTTACAAAATCCATCGTTTCCAATATGTTAATTTTTTACCACGCTTGCCAAGCCTTTTACTGCCGGTTGCGCCATTTCTTTTGCTATCAAATCTTTGACGCCTTTGCACATTTCATACGCATAGGTACGAGAAAGACGCACTTCATTTTCTACAACATCTTTTTTAGATAATGCAATCATCGCATTATCATTGGTTTGCACTTGAATAATATCACCAGATTGAGCAATCGCTTCTTGCAGATCTTGAATCGTTTTGACTTTTTTACCATTCACCGTTTTTAAAGTTGACCCCATCAACAACAAACGGCATCGCTGTGCTGGAGAATGAGGCATAACATGCGTTACAACAAGTACAGGTTCTGTTTGATTTTTATCTTCCACATATTTTGCAAGACCAGATGCGACACTGATGAGTAGTGGAATATGATTTAAAGAAAGTGGCATCACGACAAGACCACCAAACATTTCGTATTCAATTGGTTCGTACCCTGCAAACATCTGACGAATCGGAGCTAATTTTTTACGAGCAAACGTACATTCAAAAGTTTTACGTACACCTTTGCGATAAATAACGAACGAAACTTTTTGTCCAGGAGTCAATCGAGCAACATATTCTGCCGTCGAAATTTTATCTTCGCTCCATGGAACCATCATATCGCCATACAAATCAACTTTAACACCGTTCATCTCGTAAACCATGTCTCCAGATTCTATTTTACCTTTTAATGGACTATCTGCAAGTACATCTACAATATAAACCCCACCAGGCAAAGGATTACCTAATGCTTTTGTCAGTTCTTCTGTTGCCATAGATTGCAAAATACCCAAATACGGCTTGCGAACTAATCGTTCTGAACGCAGCTCATTTAAAAATACTTTGATATCATTAATCGAAATAATATATCCAACGTTTTGAGCAGTTGCGATACCTGCAGTATTAATACCAATCACTTGGCCCTGTGTATTAATTGATGGTCCACCAGAATTGCCTGGATTAATTGGCGCACTCATCTGAATCAT
>CANCGK010000096.1 GCA_947377595.1 bacterium
CAGCTTTGATGTCAGCTGCTGCGCCTTATGGTTATGCAGATGTTGTGCAAAATCTTCTTGATCGTGGCGCAGATCTTCATGCAAAAGGTTACAAGGGCAAAACAGCTTTGACGCAAGCTGCTGAAAATGGTAATGAAGAAATTGTACAAATCTTACTTGATCGTGGTTCAAATCCAAATCTAGTCGATCTAGCGCGAGTGAGAAATGATGCAATTAAAGTAATGTTAACAACCGCGCAATCCATCTATGAGACTCAAGCTGATTATGTATTAAAATAATTACATACAATTAAAAAAGGGCTAGTAAAAAATACTGGCCCTTTTTTTGCGCGTAAAATTTCAACCATTATGATTACACGCAAGCTGTATTCATCGCTATTTAATGCACGTTCTTGCATTCTTTCTGTATTTTTTGATAGGTTTTAAATAGAATGATTTGCGACAATCTGTTTTTATAAAAAAGGAGAAAATGATGAAGAAAGTGATATTTATAGTTTTAGCTAGTGCTTTTATGATGCCGTCATATCATGTATATGCTGCTCAAGCTGGCGCTGGCGAAGGTGAAGGTGGTGGTGATGTGCATGCGGCTGCTCAAGCAAAAGAATTAGGGCAATTGTTAATTCAAGTGATTAAAGAAGGCGCTGATAATCTCGAAGAGCAAGTACGGCAATTAATAGCTGATGGTTCAGATGTTGATGCGCAAGATGGACATGGTAACACAGCTTTGATGCATGCTAGCTCCTTGGATCGTCCAGAAATTGTAGAAATGCTTCTTAATGCTGGCGCAGATGTTAATTCAAGAAATTTTTTTTATGAAAGTACGGCTTTAATGTGTGCTGCTGAAAATGGCCGTGCAAATATTGTAGAAATTTTACTTAATCGTGGTGCAGATGTTAATGCGCAAGATGGATATGGTAACACAGCTTTAGTGTATGCTGCTATGTATGGTTTTTTAGATGTTGTACAAATGCTTCTTGAGTATGGTGCAAATGTTGATGCGCAAACTCAATCAGGCAAAACAGCTTTGATGATTGCTAGTGAATTAAAAGAAATATTAAAGGGGCCACGGTATGATCCAAATGCTAATTTACAAATTGTCGAAAAGCTACTTGCAGCTCATCCAGATGTTGATTTAAAAGATGAATGGTACCGGACTGCTTTCTCTATTGCTATTAGACAACTAAAATATATGCATGATATGCTTGAAATGTATGATGATGATGATGTAAAAAATGCTCAAATAGTAAAAATGCTATTTGAGCATCAAGCAGGCAGGCAAGATAGTGCAATAGAAGAAATGGTTATAGACCTGCAAAGGCTTACTGACCAGAATGATGTGAATGGAATACAAAGATTAAAAAATCGCTTAATAGAATATATTTTGACCTACTACTCTGATGATAATCTAATTAGACATTTGATATTAATTTTAAGTATTTGGGATAATTCTGCTTTTATGAAAGAACTTTTGAAAGAATTGATACAAAGTGATGAAAAATTAGAAAAAGCATATAAAAATGATGTCGATAATCTTGTAAACGATAGAAAACCTGCATATGTATTATTGGAAAAATTAATACAATTACAAAAAAATATACAATCATTAGGAATTGGATTAAAGTAAACAAAGGAAAAAATGATGAAGAAGATTAATATAAGATATCTTTTATTGAGTGGAATAATCGTAACAAATTATGTACTTGATGGATATGCAAAAACAAATAAAAAAAATGGCAATAGCTACACTGGAAGTCAAAATACAACAGGTGGTCTTAATTCGATGACTAAAAATGCTCAAGGCCAAACTATCAGATCAAGGACTTCTTCGAACAGTAAAGAGTCTGGTCATAGCGCAACCATGACTGGGCAGAAAGGCACCGTTACTTCGACGAATACTGGTCAAGGTACAGGGCAGCATACTGTAGAAAATAGCGCTGATACAAAGTCGAAAACAATAACAAATCAAGAGCTTTTAGCTGAGAAAATGGCAGGAAAAAAATCAGCGGCACAGCGTAGTTCGGGTAATGTTATGGCGCCTAGTCAACAACAATCTTCGTCTCATGGCGGATCTTCAAACTGGGGAAGGTTATCAATGCTTGCATCGAAAAAATCGCAATCAACTAGTAATAAATCAGCGATGGCATCAACAGCAGTTACAGAAGGCGCTGGTCTAAAAGCGGCTCAAAGTGCAGAGCAAAGTAGCCAGAGTGGCTCTGGTTCTGGCTCAAGTGGATCAAGCTCGACTCAAGCGTTTCAGAATAATTTGTTGAATATGTACGAGACTAATTCTGGTTTTGCTGTCAGTTCAAATAGTACACCAGTTAAGCCAAGTGTGCCAACAGCAATAGCTACACCGACAGTAAATAGTACTACACCAATTACTTCTGCTTTAACAGCAACAACTCCATCTGTAACAACTCCAGCTGTGTCGACAACAAGCGCAGCATCTTAAAATAAAGTAAGAAATGCTTGACTTTATGAGCTTATATTTTATACAGTAAAACACTTGTATATTATATAAAAATGAGCAAAAAAGGATGAATTATGTTGCATTCATCAAAATCTATAAAAAACGATCATGATTATAATCATGATCGTTTTTTTGCTTTACCGCTTTCTGAGCAAGATGCTTTGCAGCTTCAAGCTGTTTTTATAAACTGCGGAGTGCACGTTGTAAAGATGAAAAATATTATCGAAGGGCGTAAGATTGTCAAAACAATTTTACATTCTTTAAATTATTTTCATAACATTGGCTGTATATCAAATTATCATCATTTACCAGTTTTTGTTTGTGATATTATTAAGCATATTGAATTTGAAAAGCTCGGGGATGACTTATTGGATAATCTTGAACACTTTTTAACCATTCATCCGTGTTTTGATTTTATATGGTTTGAGTTTTCACAAGTTATGCAAAAAAAATATACTTTGCAAAATATACAAAATATTTTTGAAATGTATCATGTAAAAGATCGTATGCCAGTCGTTATTATTGTCTATGACGAAGAATAAAGTTTGTAATGTATAAAAAATCACTCAAAAATTATGACAATTTGTCAGGAGTTGTCATAATTTTTTTTGCCGATAATGCGTATTATGTAAAAATTATTCTATCTGAAAATTTGGCAATGTTATTTTTGTGTCATTATATTGTAATAATTTCAATAAAGAATCTTGATGCGTCATAAAACCGCAATAAATTTGATTGTTGCAAACGTATGGAGCAAATATTTTTTTTCTATGTTCTGATATGATAATTGGTGTCAGATCGCTTAAACATTGGGTTTTTAGATTATATTTTTTTAATATAAATGTTGCATATTCTTGATCCCACGTTGAAAAATAAATTTCTTGTTTTTCTGTGTAGCGTGGTAAAAATGGTATAATTGATTCATATAATTTGGTCGGACCTGTCACGTAGTATGCTGGAATTTGCAATGTAAAAATTGCGGTATCAGTCCA
>CANCGK010000097.1 GCA_947377595.1 bacterium
AACATAAATATTAAAAAAATACTAATTATCTTACTATGTCTTTTGCCAAAAATGATGCTTACATCATTATCATCTCATGAAATTCGTCAAGATATTATAGATGAATTAAAAGTGCAAAAAAACGAACTTGGTAAAAACAAACCATTTAATTTATTTGATTTACACTTATCACAAGCAGAACATGAGATTTTAGAATCTTTACATGTTAAAAATTCAGCTCCATTTGATATCTATGGACGCCCAGAAGGCAAAGAATCTGATATGAGCTCATATTTAGAATCATTAGGCAACAGTCATGAACATGCGCGTATTGCAACTGCGATTATCTACAGATTTATAAAAGAAATCTTAACTTCTTATGACGCTTCAGCTGCATGGATCACCATACGATCAAGCAAACAAAATTCTCATTTTGATGTTCCTCGTTGGCATGTAGATGGATCATTTTTCCCACAGCAAGATGCTTTACAAGCTAAGATTTTAACTACTTTAAAAGGTCCAGGAACTTTGTTGTGTGATGTTTCAGACGAAACAAGAAAAGCATATGGACCTATACGTCAAGAAACTTACAGAGAGCTTAATTTTAATAATACAATGAAAGATGCAACGATAAAACAATTACATGAACATGATCATAAAGTTCGCCCAAAATTAGTTGCGCTGCTTGAATCTTATGAGGTTCAACAAGCACAAACTCGTCAAGGAATTATGTTTTTAGTCGGAAATGCTGCCACAACAGCAGCATTTCATTCTGAGCCAGCAATTACCTGCGATAGATTGTTTATATCTATTCTTCCTGGCACAAATGAACAAGTTAAATTTTTGCATGATTCTCGAAAAGCAAAAGGTCATCTATAACCAATAACTACCATCCAAATTAATCTTTCAAATGTTAGATACTATAAATTATACGATAACCTGCAAAATTCCAATATCTTAAAATTATATACGTCAACTATATAGTTTTAAGATATTTTTTTATTTTTAACGCAATAATAATATAAAATTGCTCCTAACAAATTTCCAAAAAAAATGACTAAAATCCAAATTGGTCTGTCATTAAAATCTCGATTAATACAATCAATAAGCATCTTTACCCAAAAAACTATAGAATAAATGATGATAAATAATAATAATCCTACAAAAAAGCCTGCGCCTAAAACAGGCGCCCAATTTTCAAAAAAAATAGTCAATGCATGAGATATATTAATCATAATTCTTATCCTTTCATATATGATGTATGTTTAATTGAGAATAACAAAATATTAAAATTAAAATCAAGCAATGCTATTACATTTGTATTTTGCATAAAATAAATTATGCTCATTTAATCTTTATAATTCATTTGAGGAAAGTGTATAAATATGAAAAAATCGACTTGTTTTTTATTTTGTATAAGTAGTTTATTCTTTGAATATCAACCACTTGCAAGCATTAATCTATCTGCTCTTCTACTAACAACAGGCTTTTTAGCGACACAAGCTTATGACTGCACCGTGCACAACGAAATGCAAGAAAATGTTATCATCGAAAACAGTATACCTGCTCTTATTCCTATGTTTTGTAATAAAGCAGTACTCTCAAAAACAATTATTCCTGCAGGCACATCACAAGACATACCAAACTGTAACTATCTAGAAATAGCATCTCAGACTAATATTAATTTGCATACAAAAACCGTCGGGTTATATTATTATGATCAACCTGACGCAGATCATACGATTTTTACTATTTCAAAAAAATCATGTATAGCAGATTGCCAAGGCGCACAAGAAAAAATCACATTCAGACCAGGTTTACCTTTATCCAAGTTATCATGTTTAGATGGTTTATCTGCACAAGAGCTACGCACCCTTGGCAAACAATTGCGTAACCCTGACTTTCAAACAAAATAAAACTAAACTTATTGTTCTCTTATAAAGATACAACATTCCATCTGTAGGTGTACTTTATTTTCTAATTTTTGACTCATCTACAAATATAAAAGCCGGACAGAACACGCTTGATTCTTATCTGGCTTTTATACAAGCATACCAAAAAATTATTATTCACTTGCTTTGACAGTAATTACACCTGGAGTCTTCGCAGCGTTGCTTTGTATATGTTTCCATCTTGCTTCTTCTGCAGATTATTCCATGCTTCCTGGACGACTATCCCATGTTAGCGTAGGTTGATTACATTCTGCTTGGCATCTTTCAGCAAGTTCACGCATCTTCTTATCGTGCCCTGAAATCATACCCTGTAAATTCAACTACGCCTGATACTGGACTATACTCAAACTTGCTATTTGCAGTACGCTTGGTTGTGCATAGGTTTAAATACAGACCAGTCAAAAAGGTTACTCCAGATACTGCTGCAATAGGTACCACCAATTGTTCACAAGGCTTAGCAATGAAAGCTACTGATGACATACCGATTGCTCCAAGTCCCATCAATATTCGAGTTTTTTTTGCCCAATTTAAATCAATTTTGCTCTTTACAAGAGATGTATTATGCTCAGTTGGAGCAATTTTTAAAACATTTCTATCTAATTCATGCAATAAACTCCTCTGCACTTTTTCATCATCTGAACCTATTGGTTCATCAATCGATCGAACTGTTTTTGATAGATCATGAATAGCATCTATTGCTTCTTTTTTATCAGCCACGTAAGGCCTCCAAAAATCCTTCTTTGTTTTATTATCATGCACTTCTACAGAATGAGTATAACGCTGTAATTTCATAACCCATGCATCTTTATTATCAAATTTAGAGACTTCTTGTTCCAATCTATCGCCGTATTCAATAACCTGCTCCCAAACTGATATTTTGCCTGATTGACTTGCTTCTAGCTTAACTAGATGCGTCAACTGACTGGTCAACATTAAACTCATTATAAATACTTTTTTCATAATTTTCTCTTTGTCGTATTATTTATTTTTAACTACACATACAGAATACCAGGGGGGGGGATTTTGCAACTGGCTGACACAAAAATAGAAAACACAGCATGAGGCGATACTATCACTTCATACTGCGTTATATTTTATGTCATCATTATGATCTGACGTGATACCGTCATATCTTTTTTACTTTTTAAGCTCTTTAATTTGCTCGATAGACAAACCTGTTGCTTGAGCTATTTTATCAATATCAAGATCCATCTGTAAAAGCTTATGAGCTGTTTCTATCGCTTTTTTTAACGCACCCTTCTCAATGCCTTGTTGTATACCTTTTTGCATGCCTTGTTGCATACCTTGTTTTATACCATGCGCAATGCCAATGGAAATACCTTCATCTTTACCATGCTCAAAACTGCCTTGGGAAATTCGATCTTCTTTACCAATTGCCTCTTGCTCTTTAATATATTGCTCTAAATCTTGTTGATTCCATTGTTTTTCTTCCAGTGAATCAAAAGCCTGAAC
>CANCGK010000098.1 GCA_947377595.1 bacterium
ATTTTTTATAGTTCCCGTTTTATTTTTAATGGCTCTTTTGGTATCGAGTGTTATTTTGGTTCGCCAGGCAGAAACTATTGTTGTTGAGCGTCTTGGCAGATTTTATAAAATTTTAGGACCTGGCTTGCACGTGGTGATTCCATTTTTAGATCAAAAACGTTCAGCTATTTGGACGTTTGTCGAAGCTCGAGGTAATAATTATGTGCGGTATGTACGTACAGTTTTTAGAATTGATTTGCGAGAAGCTGTGTATGATTTTCCAAAACAAAATGTGATAACTAAAGATAATGTGACTATGGAAATTAATGCCTTGTTGTATTATCAAATTACTGATGTAAAAGCTGCAATGTACGAGGTTTCTAATTTACCAGAAGCTATTGAAAAATTAACACAAACAACCTTGCGAAATGTTATCGGTTCGATGGATCTTGATACTTCGTTAACTTCTCGTGACGCTATTAATGAAAAATTACGTTTAATTTTAGATGAAGCAACTGATAAGTGGGGCGTTAAGGTTAATCGAGTTGAATTACAAGAAGTTAATCCACCACATGATATTCGTGCCGCAATGGAAAAACAGATGCGTGCAGAGCGTTCTCGTCGAGCTACAATTTTAGAAGCAGAAGGTAGTAAATTTGCTATGATTCTTGATGCAGAAGGTGTACAGCAATCTCAAATTTTACGAGCAAAAGGCCAGGCAGAAGCGGCAATTTTAGAGGCAGAAGGTATAGCGCAATCTCGATTAAAAGTTGCCGATGCAGAAGCAAAAGCTTTTGAAATGTTACAAGCTGCTATGCCACATACTGATCCTGCCCAGTATTTAATTGCAATGAAATATATGCAAACGTTACCGCAGATGATGGAAGGTCAAAATAATAAGTTGATCGTTGTTCCGTATGAATCATCAGCATTAATGGGATCGCTTGCATCGATGAAAGAGTTATTTAAAAATATTGATCAAACAACACAAAAAGTAGAATCGAAAAAATAGTTTTATGAAAATTTATGTAGGTAATTTGACAGCAGAAACCATGGAATCAGCTTTAATTCGTAAGTTTGAACGCTTTGGTGTCGTCAAATCAGTTAAAATTGTAAAAGATGCAAAAACAGGAAAATCTCAGGGTTTTGCTCTTGTTGATATGCCAGATGATGAACAAGCACAAGCAGCAATAACAGGATTAGATCGTTTAGAATTTAATGGATGTTGGTGGTCAGTTAAACCAGCACGCTTTTAAGATTTTTTCTTGATAAAAAAATAGGATGCTATTACAAAGATGGCATCCTATTTTTTTGTATAATTTTTATGATCAACCAGGTGTAGGTGCGCCAGGTCTTGAATATCTTTGGGTTTGTTGATCTGCCATTGATTGAATTTTTACGCTTTCACCTTTTCTTTCCATCATGAATTTACGTGCATACATAAATGCTGCACCAGCTGCAACAACAGCGACTAAAATCATAAGAAATTTTTTCATATGTTCCATACTATTTCTCCTTTTAGAAAAATTATTGTTTTGTTATCTATTCTCATAGTACATTTTTTATCTTTCAAAAAACAAGAGATTTGTCTTTTTGTGAAAGATTATTGGCATAACATTTTTGCCATGATCATTACATTTGGTTCTAGCGAAGCAGAAAGTGACCTGCACCAAATATTTTTAGATGATATTTGTTGAGCCGGTTGATTGTATGAATATGATGAATTTTTTGAAAGAGGTCTATTGTTTAAAGAAGAGGTTCTTCTTGCTTGTGGGCGTTGCGAAGAGTTTGAGTATTGACGATTTTTTTGTTGAGCGTTGGATGGTTTTGGTTTTGGTCTTTGGGGTGATGTTGTTGAGTATGAAGTGTTATTATATGATGGCATATAATTATAATATTGTTGAGCTTGCATAAAAAATATGAACATAGTTGATAAGCAAAATATAGAAAATGTTATAATTTTTTTCATATTGATAGTCTTTGTATGGTAAAGTGTTTTTTCTTTACCATACAATAATTGATATTATGATATCAATCTTTGCAAGATGATTTGACTCCAAGCCTCAAATTGATCAAGTTTTTCAAAGCATTCTTCCATAGACATTAATTGACCGCTTTTATGTTCGTTGCCATGAATTGCAATATTGCGATTGTCGCCTTTGAGTAAAATGACGAGTCCTAAATGACGTTGACCAACTTCATTGGTATCATCATTTAAAAAACCAATCGTATGCATTTGCAAGTTACCTTCGTAGGTCACTTCTTCTTCAAACTCTCGAGATACCCAATCAAATAAAGTTTGTCCTTGAATATCTGTTTGTGTCATGTGGCCACCAATGCCAATTGAGAGTTTATTGGCAAGTGCTTGTTCATTTGGTTTGTTTTTGCGTTGCATAACAAATAATTGACCGTCAAAGGTAAAAATTAGATAGGATATAATTTGTTTGTAGGCTTGATTGTTTTCTGCAATAGATCGTTGCATGCTTTCTTGGTATTGTACGATAGTTGCAAGTATTGATTCGATATGTTCATGATTAATGCCATACCATTGCGTATGATGTTCAAAGAGTTTTGAACTTGGAATCACTAAAATTTGCTCTTGCATTGAAGCATTCATGAAAAATTCCTTATTGTTTGCATCAATTTGATATGTGGTTGTCGAAAGTTGAGCATACTTTCTCTTTTTTAAATGAGCAAGTGAGTCTTTTTTTTATTGTTTATAAATTTTATAATTTTATATATTAAATTTTTTTTATAAAATTGTGCGATATTATTTATCCTTAGGGCTTTTTCGAAAAAATTATGATCTGATTCTTTATTTTAAATTAAAAAAATAGAAAAAAAGTAAGAAGATTGATTGCCATCAAAAAATCTTTCTGCTATGATAATGAAGATATATTAATATAATTTTGGTTATTAAATAAACTTAAATGTTTATTGAAATAACGGATTGAGGAATAAAGTATGAAAATGTACGTAGGCAACTTGAGCTTTGATACATCAGAAGGCGATTTGAGACAAAAATTTGAAGAGTTCGGAGATGTTGCTTCTGTAAATATCATTACAGACAGAGATACAGGTAGATCTAAAGGTTTTGCTTTCGTAGAAATGACAAGCAACGCATCTGCTGAAACAGCAATGAATTCAATGAATGGTGCTGATTTCAACGGCCGTAAATTAACAGTTAACGAAGCTCGTCCTCGTACAGAGCGTCCAGCTGGTAATGGCGGATTCCGTAGCAACAACAGCAGCAATGGTTCAAGCCGTCGCTGGTAGTTTGTTACCTTCTATGAAATTTCAAACTTAAAAATTTGATATTTAATCCCGCTTGGTAAAACAAGCGGGATTTTTTTTGCGTTAAATTGTAGTTGATTTGAATATGTATAAAAC
>CANCGK010000099.1 GCA_947377595.1 bacterium
ATAATATTTGGAAGAAAAACATGTCTTATGAAAAAAACAACCCTGAATATAAAGCGTGGCAAGAGTCTAAAGAAGAAGTAACGCATAGTCAAAATATCTTGGATATATTAAACGAATCTCTAGAAATATGCAAAAAGTTACAAAAAAAAGCATAATTTTTGATCGCATCAATTATAAAAAAGACGGACGTAAAACTCCGTCTTTTTTTGTACTTTTTTTTACTATTGCTACAAGATTATTGTTTTTCACCTTTTCATTTTGCTACGCTACTTGTAATGAAAAGGAAAAAATATCAATCTTTATACGATATAAAAATTATGAATATTAAAAATATGACTCTTTTATCAATAGCTTTTTTTCTAGCATATCCTGCAAGCTGTCTGACCATAGATCCAGAAAAAAATTCTGAAATTACAGAACAACAAATTAGCCCTGAACAATGGCAAGAGCTTATTGAAATGCATGAAAAAGTCATGGATCAAACGCATCAAATTGAATTTTGCTTACAAACAATTGATCAAATTATTTCTCATAACAAAATCAAAATTGATACCAACATAACATCAAAATCAGAAATATTAGAGCAGATTCGCATGATCAAAAAGCTTGTCGAATCCTTTGCTCACAATTCTCAAGCTGAAATGCAAAATGGCTCATACATGATCATACAACAAGGCTTAATTTTCAATCAGGCCTGTTGTGATTATTTATTACCTGTTTTTTATGACAATATTAACAAGCTTAATATTCAAAATTTTAATACCAGCATTATGCAAGCATTTAAAAATTTTAACGGCCAATCTCTTACAATATCACTAGAAGAGCAAATAGAAAAAAATCAAAAACAAGTTGCTCAGCTCATTATAGCAAGTGAAAATATTGGACTATCTTCATTAAATAAATTATATCGCTACTTAGATCGCCAACCATTACCAATTACTGGTAAATCAACGTTTGCTACAGCGTATGACATTGGTAAATTGACTGCAATTGGGCTTGCTGCCTATGCAACAACGTTATATTTGATTCCCAACAACTTAAATATTCCAATTTTTGGCAACTCAAATGACTTATGGGGTAGAAAATATATAGGTGCGCAAAATATCACAGAATATATCTATGGGCCAACTGTTGATCCTGTAAAAAAACAGGACCTTTTGAATGGCACAAATCCTGAACAAAGAGGCTTGCCAAATGGTGGTATTGGCTTTCTTGGGGGACTAGATTATGCAGCGCGACTTACAGCAAATCCATTGCTTACGTATGCATCTCCTATACTTCTAGCCGCAGCATATCCATATCTAGAAAGTGGCTTTAAATACTCAAAAGATAAATTTAATCGATTACTTAATTATTATGGTCAAGGTGATGCAAGCACATCGTTATCAAATACCGATTATGTCAAAGCTTATTTTAAAGATATTGTTGGCGGTCAAGAACTTGAACAAGAAGCTAAATTAATCGCTGATTATATTAAAAATCCAATTCGCTACGAACGCCAAAATAATTCTCCTGCAACTGGTTATTTATTAGTTGGTCCCTCACAAACTGGTAAATCATTTTTTGCAAGAGCATTACGAACTTTAATTGATGAGCAATTTGCAGATGCACAACAAAAAGTTGGATTTATTAACATTACCGCAGAACATGTTATAAAATATGGATTTGCAAGAATTTTTGAAGATGTCAGCTACATGGCTCCTGTTATTTTATTTATTGATGAACTTGACATGCATGGAGTGCGCCGAGCTCGCAATGAAAAAAATACACAAGAACTTTTAACAGCAATGAACGGGATGACTACCAATCCTTCTAAAAAAATCATCGTCATTGCAGCAACCAATCGCGCAGAAGAACTAGATTTTGCTTTAAAACAAAAAGGTAGATTTGGCAATACTATCACTTTTGATTATCCAACCTACCAAGTCAGAAAAGAATATCTCATCAAACAATTGCACAAACAAAATATTACTATATCTGACAGCATGATTGATACGATATCAAAAGAAACAGAGGGTCAAACATTTAATATGATTGATGATATTATTCGACAAGCTCGTCAAGTTTCTACCTACAAATTGCGTCCTATACAAGAAGAAGATTTTGAAAAAGTACTCGATAAAGAAATACGCAAAATCAAACCAAATATCACCATGTCACAAGTGGAAGAAGATCTTGTTGCAACCTATCAAGCAGGTCAAGCAGTAGCTCGTCAATTACTTACAACAGAACGTAAAGTGGTAAAAATTACTATTGATCCCGTAGATAAACCTATCGCATCAAAAGAAGGAACTGATATTAAAACCGAAGAAAAAGGCATACAATACGAAAACTTTGATCTTGTACAACCAGAAAAAACAAAAAATACTCGACTCGGTTACGTTTTTACTTCAAGCTCGCTCAACCATCGTGAATTAATGAACGATGAAGAAGAAGAAAAAGAAATCATAGCATTACTTGCAGGACAAGCAGCTTTAGAATTAATCAAAGGAAAAAATTTTAGTAATTTTGGAAAAGAAGATCGAGCTCAAGTTTTACATATGCTCGAAAAGAAAATTTCTCAGGGAACTCCAATTACCTACGAAATTCGTCAACAGGCACTTGCAGCAAAAGATAGTTTATACGCAAAAGCAAAATCACTTCTACAAAGACATATACCATTTATTACATCAGTTGCTGATATACTAAAAAAACAACACGCTATTAATGCTTCAGAATGGGCAAGTATCATAAAAAATATACATAATGCTGTTGTCGTTGCACCACAAGTAACTCCTCAAGTAACATCAAGACAAATGCCTGCTAAAAAAGTATTAGCCGTTAAACGTAAATAGCGCACAAGCAAAAAGCCTATGATAATTATTATAGGCTTTTTGCTTTTTTATCAAAATTATTCTTGCTCGTGATAATGCATATCTAACCATTCAAGTTTTGCATCATAAATAACTGAACTAAATTTCAAAGCAACATGATGAGGACCATCAGGCAATATTTCTTGACCCAATTCATCACGAGAATCAAAACGAACTTTATACGCTGTTTTAAATTGACTCCATCTGCGGCCAAAGAAGTATTGGTATTCAACAGGCAAGGCTGCAGAATGAACATCGCATGGAGCGTATTCTTTTCCATCAACAAGTAATGTAATTTTCCATTTTGCATCAGCAGATCCAAGAAGTGGTCCTTGCACTTGATATTCACCAAAAAACAACGCCCGTTCAGTTGGATAAATGGTTGCTGGTTGATACCCAATGACATAAAAAGTTATATAATAATCATTTTCGGTCAACAGAC
>CANCGK010000100.1 GCA_947377595.1 bacterium
CAAACACCAACATTACCTGCACAAGATATTGATCATCAAGACAAGGCTGAATATCAAGAAAATACACGCGATCAAAATATCAAGATCAATCCTGCTGATGCATTAAAAGCAATTATCCAAGAAAAAATGTCTCAACAACAAGCGCTCAAACAAGCATTAACTGACGAGCCTTTACCAATTCATAAACAACCAGAATCTGCACAGGCATATAATACCGCAAAAAAACATCGCATTGCAGAAATTGGACAAGAAAATCTATCAAAAGTTCAACTGACAAAACATATACAAGACACTGGAACAGGCAAAAATAAAATATCTCTCATGGATATTCAAAAAGGTTTTTCTCAATTTGTACAAAACAATCAAGTTGCGATACCTACCCCATCGACATCTTCGACTCTTGGTAACAGTCTATTGTTTAGCAGCACAGGCAATAGTGATAAAGACGATATATCAGGATTAAGATTTGCAAGCTACATGAATCAAGCTGGCAAAATGTATAACAGTGCATTTAGTGAATATTCTGATCATATTCTCGATATTTTACACAAAGAAGGCGTTCCAAAAGAAAACAATCAAATTATGATTGCCATCGATAGGTCAGGTAAAGTCATATCATGTACAACTTTATCGCATTGCGGAAACCCTGTGCTGGACAACTACCATCTGAAAATAATTGAAGCTATAGGATCTTTTCCACCTATACCTCAATATATTCCAACACCATTGCAAGTACATGCGCATATTCCATTTAAAAGCATCAATTCACAGACACTACGAAGAGCATATCGTCCATAAATTCGACAAACGTTTGCACTCTGACCTGTGATAAATAATTTCAATGCGCACAGCTTTTTGCAATACATATTTTTTAATGCATACTATTTGTATATATCAAAACTTACCAACGAAAGTAAAATATATGCAAACATGCAACATAAATGTTCGTAAAAAGCTTTCTTTGCCATTATTTTTTGCTTTGTACGCTATGCATGTATGGACAGTATCCCTCCATGCCATGTTTCGCTGCGCACAACAAACTAACAAATTAACCAGAGATGATATAAAAAAAGATTTAGCTTGGATGTTTTTTGATTCTATAGATATAGAAAATGGTTCATGGGTATCAAAGCCTTGTCGTACTCAATCCACATTTCCTACATCTTTTGCAGGTTATTCTTTAAAGTATATTCAATATGTAGCTACGATAGCTACAGAACAATCATTAGCACTACAGCCAAGTAAAGAAAATATAAAAAACCTACAACAACAAGAACGAGATTTATCTGCAAAGATTGCATTATTACAAAAAATTGCAGGATTAGGTTCTTGTTACTTTGTACAAAAACCAACACTTAAAAAATCTAAAATTTCATCAAATGCAATGTTAGATCAAATGGCTCATCACATAACCAATATTCAACCTATTAATGCACCAAAAGATGTAAATTTAAACTACGATTCTGTTGTTTATAGATTTTCATACGATCCTGAATATATGCATGCATCTAAACAAAAAAAACAAGCTGATATGACAAGAGCCCATGATAACAAATACTTCACAGAACTCATCAAATTTTATAAACCCTTGAAAGAAGAACGTGAAATTATAGTTCCTGATGCTTCATCACAAAGCGCTCAAGATCACCCACTCAAAAAACCAATATTCAGCAATTTTAATACTTTGAGACGACAGGTCAAAAAAGAAGTGGTATTATCTGATCAAATAGCTCAATTAAAAAAGCATGAACACATGTGGCAAGAAAAAGCAGTTGTACATACGCTTGCAACAACCGTTTTCATAACATCTATAACAGGCTTATGCGCGACGTACCTGTTGAGTAAAAAATAATAGATCGGGCAGGAGCTGATGAACATTTTTTGCTAGAATTTATTATTTAAATATTAGATTTTTTTATGATATACTTTTTAATATCATAAAAAATCTTACGAATAGATATAGAGATTACTATCGCTATAGATCTGATTATTCGTAAAAAACTATATAAAAATAAACATTTCAAGTCTGTTTTCAATTTATTATTCATTACACAACGAATACCTATGAGTAACAAAAAAGATTTTTATAAAATTTTAGGTGTAGAAAAATCTGCATCTGCTGCTGAAATAAAAAAAGCATACCATAAACTTGCAATGCAATATCATCCCGATCGTAATCCAAACAATAAAGAAGCTGAGGCTAAATTCAAAGAAGCTGCATCAGCTTATGAAGTCTTGTCAGACACTGACAAACGCGCAAAATATGATCAATATGGCCATGCAGCGTACGAAAATATGCAACAAGGTGGTGGACATCATGGGGGTATGGATTTTGATCTTAACGATATTTTTAATAGTATGTTTAATGGTGGCGGCAGATCTTCTCAAAGAAACAAACCATCAGGACCAACTCCTCAACGAGGTCAAGATTTAGCAAAAAATCTTTCGATTTCTTTAAAAGAAGCATATCTTGGTGTTAAAAAAGACATTACCTTTAGTCATTACTTTGTATGTTCTACCTGCAATGGTCAAGGTACTCCAGAAAAAAGCGGTATTAGTACCTGCCAAAAATGTCATGGATATGGTCAAGTACAAGTACAACAAGGATTTTTTGCATTCGCTCAACCATGCCGTGATTGTCAAGGCCAAGGATTTAAAATCAAAACTCCTTGCAAAGATTGCCAAGGCCAATCTCGCAGAAAAGAAAAAGAGATGGTTACCGTATCGATTCCAAAAGGCATATTTCAGGATGCAGAAGTTCGCGTTACTGGCAAAGGTGATGCTGGTATCTATGGCGGACCTGCTGGTGATTTATATCTACGTATCACTATCGAAGCAGATAAAGGATTTCAACGCGATGGCGATGATTTAGTATGCTCTGTTATGCTTACCTATCCTCAACTTGTTTTTGGATGCCAAATTAATATCGAATTGATCGATGGCACACAAGAATCAATTAAAATTCCAAAAGGCTGTCCAGTCGGTGAAAAAATTGTAATTCCTGGCAAAGGTTTTGCAAAATTAAAAAATAGAGGTGCTGGCGCTGGTAATTTAATCGTTATCACACAATGCCAAATTCCTAAAAAATTAAGCGAATCTTCTAAAGATTTACTGAAAAATTATTCTGAAGCAATTGGAACAGAAACCAAAAGCGAAGATGGCTTTATCAGCTCATTTTTCAAAAAATTCTTAGGTTAAAGACTCAAGGGCCAGATAGTAATCATCTGGCCCTTTC
>CANCGK010000101.1 GCA_947377595.1 bacterium
CTTAGACACGGTTCTGTTGCAGGATTTATTTATGGAACAAAGCCAGAATTTGTTAAAAATCCAGAGACTGGTGGTTATCAAGTTTAAATTGTAGTTGTATCTATTATAAAATATGTAAAAAAATAGTAGTTTGATGAAATGGTATCAAAGAAAGGACATGTAAATGAAATATTTTTGGTCGATATTTTTTATTACTACCAATCTAGTATGTCGAGATACTGGGGTCGCTGACAGAGCAGATATTTTGGCGCAAGAAATTGTCAATAACCTGCGTCAACAACAAGATGAGCAAATAAATCAAGAAAAGAAAGCAGAAGGAATTACATCTGACATTCAACATTTAATAGTAAAAATTCCTCGCGTGTATCATCCTATTATTGCACGATCTTGTGATAAGTATTTAGATGATCATGATAATGTAGATAACGATTTGCAAGCACAGATAGACCAATTAACAAATTTACGAGCATTTGTAGCAGATTTTTATTATGATTATCAACGCAAGCAGCTTGAACGATTACATAAAAAAGAAACAGATTATCTTTCGCTTTCAACATTGTTTTTAGATTTTACAGTTGTTGCAGAGGGTAAAAAGAAGAAATTATTATATGATCAACAATTTCCTAAACAAAGAAACGTTGGTCCTGAAAATCTATTCGCTGTGCAAGCATGTGTTGAAGAAAAAAAACAGGACGTCCAAGTTGCTTATAACAAAGCTTTAGGAACAGGATGTATAGTTTCAGGAGGTGTTCTTGCAGCAACTTCTTTGATTGTTCGAAGTATTGCTTTGAATGAATCTATTACTAGATAAGGGAATAAATATGTATAAATTTTATAGCAAGCTGTTGTATGTGATTATCTTCTATCATATTTCTTGTGATATTATTCATGGTAGTCAGCTTACACGAAGTCAAGCAGCTGCCATTTTAGGGCTACCTATTAATGCAGAACCGGACGAGGCAAAGAAAAAGTTTTACAAGTTAGCATTAAAACATCATCCAGATAAAGGTGGTAATCAAGAACAATTTAAGTTAATAAATAATGCTTATGAGGTTATGGAAGAACCATATAGCGGTTCAATGCAGAATATTTATTCAACATCATCTACGCATAATAATTCATATAGACAATCATCTACAGATCAACAATCAACTGATGAATCATTCAAATTACAAAGAAATAAAGCGATCATAAGGAGCATGGCTCAGTCATGTTTTAAGAGTCAACATGAGTTGGATCAGTTTCTTGATTCTTTGAGGTCTGTAGATCAAACTCAAGCCGCAATCCAAAATATTGAAAATTTTTTAATATATCGCAACCAATCTTTAGATAAGCTTCAACCTTATTTGAAAAAAAATCTTAATTCATCTGTACAAAAAAAGTATTCTTTAGGCATACAAACGATTGTATATAATCCACATGCATCAATTCAAGACAATCGAAAAAAAATTGACGATGTTTTTAATCAAAGCACTGAACGTATTGTTCGATATAAGGAATCAGTTTTTGATGCACTGGATAAAAATGTACAATGGCATCAAAATATTGCAACTTTTGGAATAGCTCCATCGATATTAGAAAAAAGTAAGCAGTCTTATATACCACATTCAAATCAATTTCCTGCTTTATCTAATGACGAATATGACAAAAATATTGATACAGCGCGCGATAAATTTTTCTATGCAGGTATTGCCTCTACGGCTACAGTTGCAGCTGTTGCGGGTGTTGGTTTGATGGCAACAGGGTTAATTATGAGAAGTAATGCGTAAAATTGTCGATCTTTTTTCTTTTATATTTTTATTTACTTCCAGAATATTGATACAAAAACAAAAATATATGGTCAAACTTACGATTCGCGATGAACTATAGAAAAATTCATAAGAACAGGTAAACAATCTTTGGGATTAAGTCGCTCTTAATCAAAATATGCAAAAACTTATTTAAATCATATAAAATGTGCTTTTTTGGGCTTATACAATTTTGCAATTTATAATGAAAAATTTAGATTAAATTCTTCAGAAAAAGCTTTGCGAAAGGTTCAAGTCTTAAAAGTGCGACTTTCTTTTAGTCAAATAATCGATTTAATCAGCTTAATGGTAAGTTATGTATAAGTTCTGTAATCATCATTTTTGATTGCATCTAGCCTCATTTCGCGAATTGATGTATAATTTTTTTCAGTGGCAATCTGGAAAGCATCATTCTTTCTACTTGTCATGTAGGGCCTCCTAAAATTTGGTTATTTAATGAGGCCCTATTTTAACACATCTTAAGTGCCATATCTATCCGAATCTAGACAATAAATAGCGTTGGCGGGTTGAATAATTGTTATAAAAAATTTTTTTACAAATAGAATGGCAGCCTTTTGACTGACTGATAATTTTGTGTAAGAATGATTATAAGATAAATTAAAAATATAATCGAAAAAATATGTATGAATAAAAAAATAGCTGCAGTTTTATTGCTTGGTTTTTATGGTCAGCAAGTTGATGCAAGTCAATTAAATATGAGTCAATCTTTAGATGTTGCTTCAAGTGCCCAGGAAACTATAGTTGCAAGCAGGCAATCATCTAGCGGGCCTCGATCTGATAATCCACTCCATCTTGCAACTTTAAATGCTCAGGTAAAAGTTAATCAATTTATGGAGTGTAGCGATGTCGCAAGAATTCAATGGCCAACAAAAAATGGAAAAAAAATAAAACAAGAACGTTCAGAAAATACAGTTGCTCAAAATTTGAGTAGAACATTTACATTAGCTAGTAAGGAACGTATAGCTTGCAATCAAAAAATAGAGCAAAATCTTTCTGCTTTTTTAGAAAAAAAATCGACAGAAGTGACAACTGAAGAACCTATTAAGCTTAAAAATGATCGTAGATCTTTGAATCGTAGATCTTTGAAAAAAAAACAAGAAGCAACTTTTCTTGTAGCTGTGCCTTTAATTGCAGGCGTAGTTTGCACAGCATGTCCACCTCTGGTTGTTCCTTGTATGGCTACAGCAGCATTGGAGGATACTTTTTTGACTACGCAAAAAATTCATACTAAAGCGGGGTCTTTTTGGTCTAATGTTGGGCACAGCATGTTTTCTTTGCGAATTTTTACACCAATTTTAGCTTATGCAGGTATGATGTATGGAGCGCCAGAAAAAACATCTGATACATTCAAACAAGTAGCTGGCCCTGTGTGTGTGGGTTTAACAGCAGCTGTTGCAGCTGAAAATAT
>CANCGK010000102.1 GCA_947377595.1 bacterium
CTAAAATATCATTTAAAAAATCGATAGTGACTTGTCTATGCTTTTTTTCGCCAAAAACTAACTTAAATGTTGAATCAAGAAGTGGTGTTGCAAATACGTTTTTACCCATATGTATACCCTTTTTACTTTGATTTATTTTTTAAATCTATATTGTTAAGTATGAAGATCTTTGCAACTTTATTCAAGGCAATATAAAGCATTAATTTACATCTATAATAGACCAAAATCTATCTTGATATTTTAAACAGCTTGTTCATACTAAAATGATAAAATATCATGCGTACCATGCCGTAAAAAATAAAAAGCAAAGGAAGATTCATGACAACCTATCTCAGCCCTCAAAGTGATATCACCTTTAAAAAAGTATTTGGTAACGAACATCATAAATCAGTAACCATAAGTTTTTTAAATAGTATTTTAAATGTGCAAGGTGATTATAAAATTACCGAAATTACTTTTGTTGATACCGCAAATGTACGAGAAACTAAAGATTCGAAAGATTCTTTTATCGATATTCATTGTATTGATGGAACAGGCGCTCATTTTCTAATCGAAATGCAAGTTGAATCACAAGCTTGGTTTATTCAACGCGCTTTATATTATTTATCATTAGTGTTTGCAAGGCAGTTACCATCGGGCATTAATTATCATATGTTAGTACCTGTAATTTGTATCACGATTTTAAATCATATAAAATTTGCGCATCATAATC
Organism: bacterium; assembly: GCA_947377595.1. Classification (GTDB taxonomy): domain Bacteria; phylum Babelota; class Babeliae; order Babelales; family Chromulinivoraceae; genus Chromulinivorax. The sequence goes on from CANCGK010000102.1 coordinate 713, forward strand.
GCATCATCAGTCATTATATTTTCAGAGAAAAAGAAACAGGCGAACCACTACCAGAACAGTATCTTGAAGTGTATTTTATTGAGCTGCCAAAATTTAAAAAAGCTGAACATGAATTAAAAACTGATATTGATGAATGGCTCTATTTTATGAATAATGCTCAAGACTTAATGACAGTTCCTCTGACCATGAAAGAATCACCAGAATTTCAAGCAGCGTTTCATGTACTTGATAAAATGAAATGGACTGAGGCAGAATTTTTTGCTTATCTTGGCCAACTTGATAAAGCTGATAAACCACGAAGAATAGCCGAAGCTGCTCGACAAGAAGGTTTAGAAACAGGCTTACAAAAAGGCTTTGAAAAAGCAAAAGAAGAATCGGCTATCAATGCCTTAAAAATTGGATTAACTCCTGAACAAGCATCTACAATTTCAGGATTATCAATTGATACAATTAAACAACTAAAAATATAACGAATTGATATAGATCAAAAGCCTAGGCAGATTACAAAAGTCTGCGTAGGCTTTTTTCGTACTCATTTTTTCCAAAATCTTGCATTTTACTCTACAGTAAGTTACGCTAAGTGTAACTTACTGAGGAGTCACAAGCTATGCAACCGATTAAAATTTTATCCCAATGGCTCGAACAGCACGCAAATAAAAAGCATTATATATTCACTTTACAAGATCTTAGAGCATTATTTGAGGATATGCATGAATCAGCATTTAAAACTTTCATGAGTCGAGCTGTAAAATCAGGAATCATCGAAAGAATTTGTAGAGGAATTTATGCTTGTAAACCAATGAAATATTCTGGAGGGTTATTGTTATTTCACGTTGCAGCTTATCTGCGAAGTGGTGATTTTAATTACATCAGCCTAGAAACTGCATTAAGTGATGCTGGGATAATTTCACAAATTCCTATGCATTATATTTCGATTATGACGTCTGGAAGAAGTAGTAAAATTTCTTGCGGTAACTATGGAACGATAGATTTTGTCCATACACAACGCATGCCACAAGATATGATTGATAAACTTACTTATGATGTTGATTATAGACTATGGAGAGCTGATATAATTACAGCAGTCGAAGATATGAAACATACACGAAGAAGTACTATAGATTTAATTGATTGGGAGATTGTCAATGAGTTTGTTTCACAAAATGATAGATCAAGCAATAATTAATAAGCCGGAATTAAGCCATTTAAAAATTGTTATAGAAAAAGAATTATTGCATCATGATATTTTACGCATCATGAGAGATCATAATCTTATGCAAAAATTAACCTTTATTGGTGGAACTTGTTTAAGAGCATGTTATGGCAGCAGCAGATTAAGTGAAGATCTAGATTTTACAGGAGGTCATGATTTTTCCCGAGAACAATTATCTCATTTAGCTCAAATTTTAATCGATGAATTACAAAAAAAATATGGGTTACAAGTATTTGTAAGTCAGCCTACCAAAGATACAGGAAATGTTGATACTTGGAAAATTAAAATTGAAACTAGACAAGGCAATAAAAACTTGCCGACGCAACGTATTAATATTGATATTTGCGCCATTCCTTCTTATGAAAAACGATCAATGATTCTTTTAAATTTTTATGACATTGATATGGGTACGTCTGGAATGATTATACAAGCACAAAGTCGTGAAGAAATTTATACTGATAAAATTTTAGCTTTTACATTTCGACCAAATCGCATAAAATATCGTGATTTATGGGATATATTATGGCTTGCAAGTAAAAATATACAACCGAATCTTAAGCTACTTACCTTAAAATTACATGACCGAAAATTAACACAAAATCTATTTATAGATGCTTTTCATCAACGCTTGCATCTAATAAACACGGATCAAACTTTGCCTGAAGAATTTACCCAAGAAATGACACGCTTTCTGTCTCCTGAACAAATAAAAAATATCATCAATTCAACTGCCACATGGGATGCAATTATCAACCTCATGAAAGATCTTGAACAACAAATTATACATATTTTAAAATCCTAAAATTCAAAAGCCTAGGCAGATTACAAAAGTCTGCGTAGGCTTTTTTCGTACTCATTTTTTTCAAAATCTTGCATTGTCTGCTCGATAAATTTTCTTTACTTAAGTACAAAAATATGCCATGAATTAAAAGTTATGAATTTGAATAATCATAAAATCTTAAAAAAGGGATTGATAGTTATGATGGCATCAAAAAAAATTTTTATTGCATATTTTTTGATAGGTATAACGACAGGATATCTATCTACAAATCTGATATATGCATCTGATGATCAAACTCTTGATGCGTCACATCTAACAAAAAATTTATACTCAAATCTATTATCACTAGGTGGAAACGGCACTGATCAACTAACAGATATAAGTTATCTTTATACAAATTTTGCTTCACTTGGTAGTGATGGTACTGATGTAGCAGATGTCAGCTTTATTGGTGGACGTTTCAATGACATTGAAAGTGCTGATTTTAATACTTCGACAGACAACTTGCA
>CANCGK010000103.1 GCA_947377595.1 bacterium
CTATATGATTTTACATAGTTTGCTTTGTTCTAAATATAATGATAATAAAAAAATGCGGCATCAATTCATAAAATTTTTGCAATCTAGGCAAGATATAACAAACACTAGAATTGCAGAAATGCAAACAGCTTTAGTTGATAAAGATTTAAATGGATTAGTAGAAAAATGGTTTCACGAAGATAGACATGTATGTCGTAAAATTAATATTACGATACAAAAAGAAAAAAATCCTGCAAATAAAATAGGTGTTGCCAAAAAGAAAGTTCATCCAAATACTTTATTAGCTCGTCAAGCTATAAAAAAGACTTTAAGTGATGGTGTATAAAAGATTTGCAAATAAGGAGACTAGATTTCGTTGGATTTTTGAAAAAAGAGAGAAAATAATTAGCTTGAAACAAGATTTTATTAAAAATAATTCAAAAATGTCTATCTTGTAATCTAGAATAATTTATACATTAGTTTAAACTATAAAATAATATAAAAAAATTGGTATAATAGACTTCTTTCATAACCTATAGACAGCATAATTTAGCCTACGCTTCGCTACGGCGACAGAAGACAGCGGCTGCCGTAAAACGCTGTATTTCATGAGTGAATTAGTCCCACCGGACTCATGAGTTCCCGGAGATTGCAGAGCAATCGCAGGGTTTTGAAAGAGATCTAATATTTAAGGAGAAGATCTTATGAAAAAAATGAATAGTTTTTTTGTTTGTTGTATTATTATGCTGTATGGATCTACACCAATATTTTCAATTGATTTAAAATATTTGATCCTTGCCTTAAGATTAACAGATGTATCAAGTGAACAAGTGGAGCATCATAACTTACGTGGACACTCTGCTTGTAGTATTAAAAATGGTCTTGTTGGTGTGCGCATAGAAGGTAAGTATAATTGTTCGAATAATCAAACATTTGACACTTTTTCTTTATTTGCACAAGAGACTATCGATGTTTGTAAAGATGAAAAATTGTCATGTCAAGAGCTTTTTGGTTCAGTGCATGATGTCTTTGTGCCATTCAATCATTTACATTTTCAATGGAAATCATTATCTCAAAAGACACCGGTAACAGATAAATGTCTTGTCATTACAGCAAAGCATGCACCATTATCACATCAAGTTCTTTTAAGTGCTCATTCTCAAAAAATATGCTAAATATGTAAATTATAATCATCTTTTAGTTAAAAGGTAGCTAATCGGCACTATTAAAATTTAAGATAAAAGCCTACGATGTCGCTATGCTCATCTCCGGAAATGTCGGCGGCGGCCATTAAACGCTTTTTCGATACAAAAAAGAGTGCATTAGGCCCACCGGCCTCTTAACTCCCCGAAATTTTCGTAGAAAATGTAGGGCAAAAAACTATAGCTGAGTGGTTAGGTTAAAAGATGATTATAAAAAAATTATTTAAAGCAATCTATGCATAGTAAAGCTCTTTTTATGCTATTGTCAGCAACATCAAAGCCACATCCAGTATTCAGACAACAAAGTTCAACGTTTCGATGAGTTTGATAACAATTATGTATTAATTTTCCACAACAAGATTGTTGATCTTGTGGAAGAATGAACGCAACGCAATATTGACGAGTAATAATATCACCTGCCATATAACCTTTAAATAAACGATTACTCAGCTCGGTTTCTAATTCTTTTGAATTTCTTGTATCTGATGATGGATCGGTTAATAAGATTTTTTCTGTTCTTAAAAATGTTCTAGCATCAGAGGATTTGTTATAAGAATTTTGTAATTGACGAATAATTGATTTTTCATCTTGAGTTTGCAGGGGTTTCAAGCTTGCTGTTAAAGAAAAAAAATAAAAATATGAAAGTATATAAAAACATATTTTTTTATTGAGCATTACGATCCTTTTATATGAAAATGAAACACGTATAATTTATAATGTTGATTTTTTTTATCAACACTGTCAACTTTTTTAAAAATTAGTTGAAATAAAATGACTACACTTTATTATCGAGTTTAAAGATAAAAAAGATTCTTCGTTTAGATAGACAAATAGATAAACAATTTTATCTGCGCAGGCAAGCTATTGTCCAAACACAAGAAAGCATTGCTAGTCGGTTATTGCAACATGGTTTAGATGTTCATGTTGTTGCGCAAATAACTGATGTTCGGATTGAATCAATCTATTATTTTAAAATAATATAAAAAAAATAAGGAGCCAGTATGTTTTTTTTAGATCCTAAAAATGATGTTGCTTTTAAAAAAATATTTGGTGACGAAAGTCGTAAGCATTTAACTATTTCAGCTCTCAATGATTTTTTAGAAAAAAAAGAGGGAGAATTGATAGAAGATATCACATTTTTAGATACAGCAAATTTGCCAGATGTTATTGACGGTAAAAAGTCTTTTGTTGATGTTCGATGTTTTGATCAAGCAGGGCGTAATTATATTATTGAGATGCAGATTATTAATGAATTTAATTTTCTCGAAAGAGCTCAATATTATGTTTCATGTTGCTTGGCTCGACAGTTAGAGAAACGTGGTAAATATAAAAAGTTAGTCCCAGTTATTTTTATTGGTATCGTTTGTCATGAGCTGTTTGATGAAAAAAATGATGAGATACAAGAAGATATGATTTCTCATCATTTGATAACAAGCTCAAAAACAGGGGTGTCAAGGCTTCATTTAGCCGAATATCACTTTGTTGAATTACGTAAGTTTACTAAGAATTTAGATGAATTGCAGTCAGGAACTGATAAATTATTGTATTTTATTAAAAATGCAGATGAATTTGAAAAAGTTCCTGTACAGTTGCAAAATGATGAAAATATTATGGAGGCTTTTCATGTATTGGAGCGTTCTCGTTGGTCAGATTTAGAGTTGCAAGATTATATCCGCAAGCAAGAAGAAATTGAGAGAGAATCGCGACAAGAGCAAGGATTTAAAGAAGAAGGTCGTCAAGTAGGTTTGCAAGAAGGGGCTCAGGCAAAAGCTGAATTAATTGCAATGAATGCTTTGCAAAATGGACTCAATATCTCTGTCATAGCAACTATTACAGGTCTTTCCATACAAGAAATTGAAGCTTTGCAAAAAAATGTTAAATAACATCTAAAGAACTCATCTATCCATAAGGAGGTATATATGAATCAGATAGTAAAAATAGTAACCATAATTTTAGTGGTATGTGCTTTATTGGTCATACATAAAAATTATGTGTATCGATGGTGGAATTTACCAAAACC
>CANCGK010000104.1 GCA_947377595.1 bacterium
ATTTTTATCTCGTCTAATATAAAACAATGTCGAATCTATGATGTATGGATATAATGCGTCAGCGTATTCATCGGTTAATTGAATTATGTTTGCTTGTAAGTCACCTTGAAATATCTGAAAAAAATTTCCTTGAAGTGCTACAAAATAAAAAGTTTCGCTATCGATCCAATCCATGCCCGAAAATAAACCAATGGGTTCATAAATGGGCAATGTTTGTGCAGAGCGCTTGGTAAATTCTTTTATTTTGATATAACCTTGATCGATAAAACTAAAACCTTTTCCTGAGGGCATCATTTTAATATTAACTGGTTGGCAAAATGAAGAGAGCCCTTGTCGGGCATATCCGTTAATAGTATCAAAAAACCAGACCTCTATTTCTTCTCCTGATTTTTGATATATTGTGATAATTGTATCACCATTATCGCAGTCAGCGACAGGATAGATATATTGTTCTGTATTAATCTGAGTTGACAGTAAGCATGCAATTAAAAAAATATATGTTTTCATAAAACCCTTAATCATAAATATGATTTTTTAGTAACTAATCAGCATTATTAAAATTTAAGATAAAATCCTAGGATGTCGCTATGCTCATCTTTAGTCGCTATTTAATCAAGTTGTCGATCTGTTAATCGCGGTAAAAGAGCATTTTTAATACGAGTCTGTATTTTATTTGATAGATTCGAAAATAAATTATACTTTTTTGTTGTTATAATATTTTGTAATGTTGCGATTAACTTTGCATGATTCGTCAGGTATTGCGGACAGTCATATTTTTTATTATCAATGATATGTAAAATAGCATGACTTATATTTTCAATACAACTTTGCATATCGTTTGCATCTGGAGTAAAAAATGTAAAGTTTGTAAGAGTCGGTTTTTTTTCTGATATAGCTAAGCTAAATTGCGCAAAATTTTCTGTCAGACTTGCATGAGTTTGTTCTTGGTATTGTGATGGCACATAATAATTTATGATCCAGATTGCTTGAACAAGATTTTCAAAGTGCTCATCAAATGCATAGCCTGGAATATTTTGAAAATCCCTTTTTAAAGATGCTAAAACATGTAAGCATAATAATGCGCTACGCATGTCAGGCGTTCCAAGAATAATATTTTTTTGCCAGATTTCATCAGCACCAAGTTTTATGCAAAATTTATACACAACTTTTAAAATTTGTTCTCGAGAAAAAGTCTCCTGAAACTCTGCAAGTACTAAAGCCATAAATCCCGTAATGACTGGAACTGCGATAGATGTACCAGTCATAAACACGTACATCGAATCAGTAGTTTGTCCTGGCGTTAATCCGCAACTAAAAAGATTAGATCCAGGAGCTACAACTTTAGGTCCAACATTCAACTCCATTTGAGTAAATGGACAAACTTCGTATGCACCCTGATCATTATACATAAATGCTCCAACGTCAAATGCGACACTGTCAAATTTTGCAGGATAAGCTTCTTTGTTTTTTAATTTTGCAAGTTGTCCATCATTGCCAGATGCTGCAACAACATAATCGATACTATCAATTAACTCTTTTAAGTGTGCGTCTTTATTTTTGTCAATTTCGTCAGTAATTTTTAAACTCATGCTGACTATAGAATTTTTTAAGCTGATTGCTCGTTGTAGTGCTGTATTGAGGGTTGATTTGTTGGTGGTGCCTTTATCATTGAATGCTTTGATCATAGTGACTTGTGCGCCAGGAGCAAGACCTGTGATGCCATAGTCATTTTCCATATTACCATTGACAATCCCTTGAGTAAATGTTCCATGCCCTGCAGAAAAAGCATCACTGCTGTTTGTTAATTGAGGTGAAGGCAATGTTTCAAGCAAGATTTCTTGATTGTAAGGAGTTGGTAGGTAAGTGGTATGAAAAAATTGATTTTCACGAAAAGGAGCGATTCCATATTTGCCGTATAAAAGACTTTTTAAAACATTCTCTCCTTCTTCATTCAAAGATGCTTTGCCGTCGCTTAGATATTGATTTTTTGCGTTTTTGATAAAAAATTGCTCAAACTGAAACTCTTTTTTATTTTTTATTAAATCTATAATCATGCAAGGGAGTTTTATCATAAATTCATTGTGATTGAATTTTTCATGATCACAAAAATTACCAAAATTAATAGCAATTTGTGCAATCGGGTCAAGCCCATCTTTACTGACTAAATTATAGCCATAATCTTGTAAATTATTGGCAGCATGAAGATTGATATTTTTTTTATATAATTTTGAAAATTCTTTTTCTTGAACATTAAATGCTGATGCGCCTGTATCAATGATTGCAACATGTGCACCATTACCTTTTTTTGGTGCAAGATCCCATAATAAAAAATGCCATGCAAGTGGCTTGTATTGATCTTGAATCTCAAATTTTTCAGATTTTAATAATCCTGTTGTAGGGATTTGTAAATGCCAAAATAAAAACTTTTTAATATGGTCTATTTGTTGATAATGTTCATGATCATGAGCGTTAGTATCTTGCAATTTTAATGCAAGCTCTTCATCAGTCATTTTTTTATAAGTTTGCAATTCATCTAAACTTAAATATTTAACACCTGGCCCATCGTGAGAATTTTTTGTGATGGTGACAGATGAATCAGTGGTACATGCTACGTTGAGCCCATGTTGTTTATATATTTTTTTTGCTAATTTTACAAATGTTTTAAAATCAATAAAAGATGGTTTGAACAAAGTCCAATTATGAAAGTGATGATTAATATCAATAATAAAAACAGTGTTTCTTCTGTGTGGATAATGGTCATTAATTTCGATACCATGTTGATATAATGATTTGCAAGCTAAATTAAGATCATAGGTAGCATCATGAATTTTTTGAGAATATTTTTTTTGATCAAGTGCATTGTTTGATTTTTTTTTTAATGAACATATAACGTGATGATCAACTGTTTGATCAGCAATAATTGTACTATTGGCATGCACGACAAAAATAATTAAAAATATGCGCAATAAAGTGTTCATAAAACTTCATCCTTTTTCTTTGTTTAATAAACTGTGTACAGTCTATTAAACAAAGCTGGTGATTGCAATTAATTATATTTTTTAACTATTGCTTTTTTTTC
>CANCGK010000105.1 GCA_947377595.1 bacterium
AATATCTGTCTCAAAGCTCAGATCCTTCTCACTTGCACATGGTGTGTATGATGAGGGCATTGGACAGAGCATCACACTATTTAGCAGAGGATGGGTCCCATCAATTGTGCCGTTGGCTGTCAGTGGTACCATGAAACATCTGGGCTTCCACTGGCACTTCCTTGTTGGTGGTGATCCCGATTTGAAAACCACCTGTGCTCAACTTGAGATTCTTCTTGAGAGGATTTGCTCCAGACATGCGTCAATTCAGACCTATCTTACTGCCATCCTGAGTGCTGTTTTCCCCAAAATCATTTACTCTGCTAAATTCCAGACCTGGTCACTTGCACAGTATAGGGAGCTGGATTTGATTGTCAGCAGATCTTTCCGCAGAATCACCAAGAACATGAAATGCTTTCCCATGCATCTCCTGTATATGAGTGTGGCGGATGGTGGACTTGGACTCCCCTGTCTCTCTCAGCAGATTCAGCAACGGGTGTTTCGTCATCAGAGGCTAGTGGGGCACTTTGGTTCCCTCAGTCAGAAACTGCTCTCAGAATCAACTGTCTTGGGTATCACGAATCTGCTTTTGATGTGGAGCTACTCATGGGTGCTCTTGCATCCAATGCTGCTCATGTCGATACTGTGATCAAAATGGATTGCCAGAGTGCCATTGATGTGCTGGTCAACCCCAGGTGCAAGAAATCAACAATGTCTCAGAGATACTTGCTCAATCTCAAGAAAGCCTCTAACTTCACCAAAGTCAAGGCGCATCCTGAGAGATTAAAATATCGTCACACGTTTGATGAGGATGACATGGGCATATTTTGTGCTGATATTGCTGCTTCCTCTGCTGAAGATGCTGCTCTTGATATTTGTCCTCCTGATAAGGTCCTGCACTTAACTGACAAAATGCTTGAACCCTATATCAGAGCACGCAACTTCCTGGTTATTGATGATGGTAACTCTCTCTTTCATAGAAACATTGCTCTCCTGCATTGTGAGAAGCTGCGCAATGACTATTGCAGAGATCGTGATGCTAACAGGTTCAAGAGGAGAAAAATTGTCTCTGTCCCAGTCAAACCTCTCCCAAGAGACAACTGTGTTGACAAAGACATCTGGTCTGAACTGACTCTTCCCTGGTCTGGCAGGATCATGTCCATGTTCAAGAATCTTGGTGATCGGTGCAGAGTCCAACGTGTTGTCTTCAACAAATACTGGATTGGCTCCAATCGTGGAAAATCCTTTCCTTCTGTTATTGTTCCTGGTATGGATGGTGATTCAAAGTGCCGTCTTTGTAACCAATATGATGACCAACGTCACACTATCTTTGATTGCTCCAATGCTGAAATTGTTGCCCTTCGATCAAAGCTGTGCACTGACATCAAGGAAATGATCATCAACACTACCTTCAGTTGCAAGTGTTTGGGTCCACTGTTTCACTCGTATCATGCTCTTGCATTTGATGCTGTCAATGATGGTCACAGAATGTGGCTTGGACTGCTTGATACTAACCAGTGCACTACCATTAGTGAAGCTGCTGAGTCCATCACTGCCATTGCTCAACCCACTCTCAGGAAACATCTCCTCAATCTAGGAAAGTGTTTCCTTGATGCAGCTGTGTCACTGTTCGATCTCAAGAATCAGCTTGAGGCACAGTGGCTCAAGAAAAAGTTCCCTGGGGATAAAAGATGGAAGTACCGATTTCTGGATCTAAAGAAATTCAAAAAAGCTCCTGGTGCTTTAAAGCAGACCACTATGATTGAGCATTTCACAAGATCGAAGAAGGAAGTTGCTGAAGCGCGGACCTCACGGACCGACGTGCCCAAAGAATTTGAAGAGGAGCCCCTGGACGTCCATTAATTACTCGTTGCGGGGTGATAGCTCGGGCTGACGCCCTCGCCTTTATGGCACAGTGCTATCGCCATTTAATTTTATATTTATAGCATGTTTTTGATAGTTAGGTTAATTATTTTTAGTGTGTTTTAAATGTGTAATTAATAAAGTGACATTTTCACTGGGTGTGAGTTCTTGTTTGTTGTCTTGCCTATATGTTCTAGTTTCTTTTCCAAGGGCTATAACTGGTTAGCCTTTCTATTTAGTTCTCTGTTTCCTTCTTCTTTATTTCTCTCCCTCCTTCCTCCTATGATTCTCTGCTCTGTTCTCTTGCCTATGTCTGGTTATTTTTTACCTACTGGGTGTGAGTTCTTGTTTGTTGTGTTGCCTATATGTTCTAGTTTCTTTTCCAAGGGCTATTTCTGGTTAGCCATCCCACTTCATGCCTGTCCTGTCCTCAATGTTGAATTTTCTTTTGCTATTTATGGGAGTATGTGGTACTGCTCTAGTGTATTGGGAAACTGTTGCTTTGGCCCTCAATTCTCCTCTGACAATGCTGGGGATGGTCCTCGCAAAGGAATGACCATTGATCATTCTGTTGACAGTGTTACTCGTCAGAGATTCAATGACTCCTCTGATTGCTTGATGGAATGGTCTCAATTTGATATCAGTTGGATCTCTCAGTCTCTGTATACAGATGATCAATTTCCTCCTACCATGTACTGGAACAGATGCTTGTCACTCATTGACAAGATGGTCTATCGCAAAGAATCCTTGATTGCACCAGGGTATGGACTCTTTGCAAGACGTTCTTTCAAAAAGAATCAGATTATTGGCATCTATGGTGGGAAGATTTCACGATCAAAATCTCCCTACACCATGGAAATTAGAGGGCTGCTTGTTGATGGCACTGATTCTGCTAATCCCTTCTCTATTTTTGGTGCCATGAATGATAATATTTCTGACAGACTGTGCGGACAGAATGTCGGTGTTAGAAATGATGGTATGCTGGTTGCACAGCAAAACATTGTTGCTAATGAGGAGCTCTGCATTGATTATGGGGATGACTATGACTGGTCCAATGTGAAATCACTCAGAGTGATTCAGGTATGGGATCTAATCAAACTGTGTAACAATGTGTGGGGTACTCAGAAGGAACTTGCTCTGGCTGATATCGATCGTCTGAATGTTGAGAAGGTGATAAATGCCATTGTCCTAGGTAACATTCCTATTGCCGATGGGGGGTGTCAGGG
>CANCGK010000106.1 GCA_947377595.1 bacterium
CGCTCACAGTCTTAAACAAGTTTTTACTAACGCTGGTACTCTGTCGGGACTTACTTGCGGAGCTGGTTCGACTTATACGCCTTCAGCTAACGAAGACAGAAATTTAGCAGTTTCTTTTAGTGATGCTGGCACGACTGTATCTCTTGCCACGATGGCGATCAAGTCAGCGCCTTTTGCAATGCAAGCCGATCAAGTCGGCGGCTACGGCACGATCAATTTAGCAAAAATTTCGGGTGCAGGTTCTGCTAATATTTTTACGCCCAATCAGCATGACTTTTTATTTAACTTGTCTGCGGCAGGTTCTGCCAGCAACACTCCTTGTGCCACTGGCGAGATCTTAAAATACAATGGTACGACGTGGGCTTGTGCGGCTGATGCCACAGGCGGTGCCCCCGGCGATGCTACTTATGCAGCCAAAGGTATTGTCGAATTTAATACTGATGCTGCGACAAGCGGGGTTTCGGTCGCAGCTGGTATGGCTACAATTAACACGGGTATCGGTGCCAACCAAATCCCAAAGCTTGATGCTTCTGCCAACCTGGGCGTGGGTATTGCTCCTACTTCACGTTTGGACGTGAACGGCGCACTTACTCAACGAGGCATGGCAGCCCCTGCGGCTTCAGCAGCGGGAACAGGCCGAGTGTACTTTGATTCAACGGCCAACAAATTTAAGGTCTCAGAAAATACAGGTGCCTTTGTCGATTTACTTAGTGGCGCAAGCACACTGAGTGGCGATGTCTCTGGAACTTCGACCACGACTTCGGTCGACAAGATCAAAGGCACACCGGTATCGATCACGGCTCTGACTTCAGGTAATTTCTTAAAATATAACGGTACTAACTGGGTGAATACAAATCTTGTTGCAGCCGATGTTCCAGCTCTTGATGCTACGAAAATCACCACAGGTGTCTTGCCAGTGGCAAATGGTGGCACTGGTGCTGCTTCGATCGGTTCAGGAAATATCGTTGTTGGTGGAGGCACAGGTGCTGTGACTTCGTTAGCATCGGGTGCCACAGGCAATGTGATCTACGGATCAGGTGCTTCGAGCTGGCTCTCTGGCGCACCAGATACTGCAGGTCTTGTTGATAAAACTTCGGTGCAGGCGATCAGCGGTGCAAAAACTTTTGGTGCGACGGTAAAGGTTTCGAATCAAAACTTGCTCTCGTTTGGTGATAGCGGATCCAACACGGCAAGTATCAAAGCACCAGCAACAGTGACCTCAAGCTATACTTTAACTATGCCCCCTGCGCTGCCAGGCTCTAACAAAGTACTGCAATCAGATAATGCCGGTGTGTTGTCTTGGGTAGCAGCCGGTGGTGGTGGAGATGCTTTGACTACGAATCCACTCTCGCAATTTGCTGCAACAACTTCTGCGCAATTAGCGGGTGTGCTGAGCGATGAAACTGGAACAGGCCTTGCGGTGTTTAACACAAGCCCTACGTTTACCACAAATATCATGTCTCCAATGATTGTTGGTGGTTCAGCAACTACATCTGCTCTTACTTACAAGACAACCTCAGCAGTGGGTGCTGCCGGTGCTGATCATATTTTTCAAGTGGGTAATAATGGTGCCACAGAAGCGATGAGGATTTTGAATAGCGGTAACGTGGGAATTGGAGTAGCGGCACCAGGCGCAAAGCTTGAAGTTTCAAGTGGTGTTGCAAATACTTCGGGCTTAAAATTTACGAATTTTACCTCGACGGCTCCGACAGGCACCGGTCAACCAGTAGGAGTAGACGCAAGTGGTAACTTGATCACACTTACTAGCGGTGGTGGCGGCACAGTTACCGGTGTTACTGCAACAGCTCCGGTCGTTAGCAGCGGTGGAGCAGCTCCAGTGATTTCGATGGCAGCAGCTACAATATCTGTGGATGGATATTTGAAAGCGACAGATTTTACGTCCTTTAATAATAAACTTGATTCATCTTCTACTTTCGTTGGAGATGTGAGCGGAACATCAGGCGCGACTTCTGTTGATAAGATCAAGAGCACTCCAGTTTCGATCACGGCTATAACTTCTGGAAACTTCTTGAGATATAACGGTACTAACTGGGTGAACACAAATCTCGTTGCTGCGGATATTCCACCTCTTGATGCGGCGAAGATTACCACGGGTATTTTGCCAGTGGCTAACGGTGGTACAGGTGCTTCTTCGATTGGCTCAGGCAATATCGTTGTTGGTGGCGGCACAGGTGCAGTGACGTCTCTTGCCTCAGGAGCTACTGGTAATGTGATTTATGGTTCGGGTGCTTCAAGCTGGCTTTCTGGCACGCCAGATACTGCGGGCCTTGTTGATAAAACAACTGTGCAAGCCATCAGCGGTGCCAAAAATTTTGGTGCGACGGTAAAGATGTCTAGTCAAAATTTGTTATCTTTTGGTGATAGCGGATCAAACACAGCAAGCATAAAAGCGCCAGCAACTGTAACTTCAAGTTATACCTTAACGATGCCTCCTGCACTGCCTGCCTCTAACAAAGTACTACAATCAGATAATGCAGGCATTTTGTCATGGGTGTCTTCATCGATTGGTGATGCATTGACCACGAACCCGCTTTCGCAATTTGCAGCAACAACTTCTGCACAGTTAGCTGGAGTGCTGAGCGATGAAACTGGTACAGGCCTCGCGGTATTTAACACAAGTCCAACGTTTGCAACGAACATCACCTCACCGATGATTGTTGGTGGCACGGCAACAACTTCGACGCTCACATATAAAGCGACATCAGGAATCGGCGCTGCCGGTGCTGATCATATCTTCCAAGTGGGTAATAATGGTGCTACTGAAGCGATGCGAATTTTGAACAATGGTACTGTCGGTATCGGTACAGTAAACCCAGCCCAAGCACTTGAGGTTAACGGCAGTATTCAATCTGACGGGCAGATCTATGCGACTGAGTTTGGTGCCACAGGGACAGCAACAGCGGACTTTTCTAAAGGCAACGTGCAGGTATTGAATAATCCTGGAGCCGCTGCAATCACTTTGAATAATATGAAAAACGGTGCGGCCTATACATTGGTGATTGCAGCTGATGGATCAAATCGTCAATACACATTCACAAACTGTACAACGGCAAAATTTATTCCTGCAAATACAACAGTCACTGCTTATCCGGCTGTTTACTCAATCCTTTATGTCAACGACGTG
>CANCGK010000107.1 GCA_947377595.1 bacterium
TTCGATTTTAGGTCTAACCAGTTCATTATTATTACAATATAACCTTGATAGTCATGCTCTTGATACAACATTTGGTGGGTATGATGGTAATCCTGTGGGTATAGCTTGTGGTGATGCTCAGCAATTTAATATCCTTGGTCAGCAATCGACTGGCAGAATTATTACATCCGGGACAAGTCAATCTGCTACTGGAGTTATTTTAGGATACACTGCAATAGGAAAGCTGGATGCAAGTTTTGGGTCAAACGGTTATTTTTATCAGCCAAATACTACCGGATTGTATACGCATGTAATCGACACTCAAAATCGTATTATTATCGGATGGATGGATAGTTCTAACCAGGTTAATGTCTCGCGTATTTTAGCCGATGGTTCTGGTTTTGATACAAGTTTTAATAGTACTGGAACTATTAATACTGGGCAGACAACCTATGGCAATGCAGGCATTCAAGTTGCTTGTGATGCATCAAATAATATTTTTGTTGGACGAGTGAACGCATCAAATACCACCGTGACGGTCTATAGTTATACAACCTCAGGGGCGATCTTATATACAGCAATAACTCCAGCATTATCACTTACTCATTTTTCTTTGACGGATCTTTTAATTGATCAGTCTGGATTAGTCAATATTGTAGGCTGTGATACCGGTGCAGGTAAAGTTGTCATTGCTCGTCTGCTTGCAAATCTATCAGGGTTGGATACCAGCTTTAATCCATCAGGAACGATTCCTGGGTGTTTAAAATATGCAATTGCGGCAGGATCGTCACAAGCTGTTACAGATGCTATGATTCATTCAGATGGAAGGCTTTTATTGGTGGGTAGTTATCATTAACAGGCTTGCTATCTTGTCATAATGTGTTAATAATGAGAAAAAATATTAAAAATAATGTATATCAAGGAGTATAAAATATAAAAATTTGGATTAAAAAATTATAATCATATATCATACATTGTTTTGTTCTATTGTATACAAAAGGAGAGCAGTTTGAAGAGACAATTTTTACAACTATGCGCAGTTATGTTTGCACTATCAACTAACATGACGAATGCAAGTTCAACACCAACCATGTCGCGCGTCTACGGGAATCAATTTACACCACAAGTTGCAACCAGCCAGGGACAAGCGGCTATCGGAACGCTTGATGGTACATTTGGATCGGGTGGAATATTAGATCTTTCTGGTCAAATGGCATCAAATTCAACATGTTTAGATGTTCTTGCATTATCAGATGGGAGCTTTGTTGCCTATCTTGACAATCAAATAGATAGTGCTTTAGTCAAATATACTGCAACTGGAGCTGTCGATACATCTTTTGGCAGTTCAGGTATTTGTACGTTAACAGGGTTAACGAATAATGGTGCTAATGTAGTTGCTAACTTAGGACTTACTGTAGATGCTCAAGGACGATTTTTAGTTTCTGGATCTTCTAATAGTGCAGATTCTTATTATCCATGGATTTGTAGAGTGACTGCGACAGGGATTATTGATAGTTCATTTAATTGGGCTGATGGTGCAGGTTGGACAACCGCTATACCAGCTTTGTCTGAACAATCATCGGGTAAAATTATTGCAGTTGGTGCTAGTACAACGAATTCACAAATAGCTCGATACAATCTAAATGGCTCTCTTGATACAACGTTTGGATCATCTGGATATATTATATTGGATGGATCTGGTTCGTTACCAACATCAACAAATTCGTTAAATACTATTTTTATTGATGCATCAGATCGTTTATATGTCCCATTTGTAGCTAGTGCAACAGGTCATGGATTTACATCAACACAGGCTTATATTGCACGATTTACTGCTGCAGGAATATTTGATACGACATGGGGAACATCAGGAGTTTGTGCAATTTCTGCATTAAATGCTGCAACTTCGGAAGGATTGTATCTTGCGCAAGACGTCAGTGGTAATTTAATTGTTGCAGGGCAAGTAGGTGCAAATATTATTGTCAGTGGTGTGACATCAACTGGTGGGACAATTGGTGGATTTACAACATTTAGTTCATCGGTGATTAACAGTACGTTGGTGATGCAAAATATTGTAACAGCATCAAATAATAAAATCTTTATTTTTGGTTCTGATACAAATGTTGCAACAGAAAATATGATCGTACTGTGTTTAAATGGTGCAACAGGTGCTTTAGATACCACTTGGAATAGTACCGGGTATAGTTCATTTAATGATGGTAGAACGTCTCGCACTGCATCATATTTGACAGCAGGTGCTTTAACGCCTGATGGGCAATTATACGCATCAGCTTACGAGACAAGTGGCGGTGTAACGATTCCTTACATGTGCCGTTTGAATAACAATCCATACGTCAGCCAAGTGGCGCAATTTCCTACGATTGTTGAACAAGGTATTTTAAAAACAACCTTTGGTACAAATGCATCACAGACGTATGCTGGGGTGACGATGCCATTTAATGGCTTGTATGGTTCAAGCATGATGCAACGTGCGCAAGCGATGGTCGAAGTGACAACAACCTCAGGCGCTGGAGGAACTGTGCCTGCAGTCGGTGATATTATCGTTGGTATGAATGGTAAAACAAACAGTAGTAATAATTCAAACATGATGCTTTCTTGGTTGACGTCAACAGGTGCTGTTGATACATCAGCAGGTAATAGCGGGTCATTAACGTTGGCAAATTCATTGACCAATGAGTATTTAACATCAATTTTACAAGGCCCTGCAGGTATTGTGTATGTTGCTGGGTATGCTTCAACTACTGATGGTGGAGCATTAACAGGAGCATTGCTGAGAGCATATTCTACAGGTAGTACAACTAATTGGACATCTGGTGCTGCGGCATGGTCTGTACAACAAGCAACAGCTGGTTGGCAAGGGATTGGTGTGGGGTATCAGGCATCAAATGCGCGCACATTATTGTTTGTAGCAGAAAGTGCAACAGTTGGTCATATCACGGCTTATAACTCTTCAGGAGCTCTTGATACAACGTGGGGTGATGCATCATCTGGAAGCGTGAGTGCGACATCATATGGCTTGCATATGGGGCCAGTGTATGGTGGTTTAATGACGGGTGGCGATGATTTAATTGTCAGTTATAAAGATTCGTCAACAGGTCTTGTTGATTGTGCTCTGTTTAATCCTGCAGGCTCTGCTTTAGTCAGTTCTTGGGGAACATCTGGTGTGAGCACAGGACTGTTTAATGGTGCAACAACTATAGCCGCAAACAATATTCGTATGTGTTTTGATGGCACATTAGATATTAATAATGATATTATTGTTGGTGCAATTAATGGCGCAGGAACATCATTATTATTCACTCGTCTTGATGCTGCAGATGGTGTTGTTGATACAACCTACGGCACATCAGGCGTTTTGACTGTTGCAGTGACAGGATCGACGGCGTTGACATTAAAAGAAATTGTAGGTGTCAGCAATGGCATGATCATTGCAACCTTCTACGATACGGCAGCTGATGATACGATGTATCTTGCTCGTATAACCAGTGCAGGTGCACTCGATACAACATTTAATTCGCAGGGTAGTCAGCCTGGTATTTTACCGATTAAAATTGGTGATCGTGTTGCAAATTATAATGCTCGTATTGCAACTGCAGCATTAGTACAGTCAACAGCAGGCGCAAATCAAGGTAATATTCTTGTAGCTGGTTACGAATCAGTTACGTCAAATGATGCAACACCGATGGTCATGAGTGCGTATGGTGTTGCAGGTACATCACAAATTCCATTCTACCCAGTTACTGATACTGCAATTCCTGGAACATTTGATACAGCATTTGATGAAAATACTGCATTAAGCCTTGGAGCTGCAGCTGCAAAAGTTGTCTTTACTTATCCTGGTGGTAACACATATCAAGGATATATGTTACTTGGATATGATAATGGTACAACATCAAAGATTGCTCGTATCGATATTTCTACGAATACTCTTGATAGTAGCTTTGGTACTGCAGGTATTTGTACCATTGCAGGTTCTTTAAATGGAATAAGTACGTTATCGATCGATTCCAATAATAAAATTTTAGTGGGTGGTACAACATCTGGTAGCACCCCATGGGCGCAACAAATATCTGCAAATGGTACATCTGCAGTATCATTGACGATGCCATCATCTGGTTCATTTGCAATTACGAAAGTAACTCAAATCTTACAGCAAAAATCAGGCCGTTACCTTGTTGCAGGTGCTGGAACAAATAGTTCTGGCTCAGCAATTGGTGTTGTTATTGCATTCCAAGATGTTGTTGTATCTCCTGCATCGACTTTAGTTGTCGATCCAACATTTAATCCTTTAGCAAATGGTCTAGTTCCTGCAGGAACATATGTTGTCAATACAACATCAACTGCAGGTACACCTGGTGTGTACAGTATTGCTATTAATAGTGATGATACCATTTTAGCAGTCTATAAAAATATAACTCCGGTTATGGCTGTGGCAAAAATTGCAGCAGATGGTTCTGGATTAGTTTCTTCTGGATTTGGATCAGCAACATTTGGAACATCAGGAACATTGCTGACTTCGATTGTGCCAGATAGTTCTGCAGTGTGTCGTGTTGCTATCGATAGTTTAAATAATGTTGTTGCTGCAGCATCATGTGGCACGGGAACAAATGTTCAAGTGGTGCGTTATGATGCAACAGGTACAACATCTCAATTTACCAATGGTGGAGTTGTCTCTGGCAATGTTGCAACGATATCAAATCTTGGTTCTGCTGGTGTTACGTTATCTGATATGATGCAAACATCATCAGAACAGACCATATTGCTGGGTTATAATAGTGCAGGCGGAAACGGTAGATTATTTGCCGCTCGTCTTGGATCGAATGGTCAATTAGATAGTAGTTGGAATCCATCACCAACAGGGACTGATACAGCTGGTGTTTTAACGTTTGCTACAAATTCTCTGACACAGATGAATGGTAGTTCGATTTGTATCGATGGATCTATTGTTGCTGTGGGTCAACAGGCTACAGGAACATCTGGTGATCCAATTGTTATGTATGTGTATGGTGATACCTATGTCACTCAAGTTTCTCAAAATCCGTTACAAGTTGGAGCGGGTATTATCGATACAACAATTCCATCGGGATCAACAGGAGCCGCAGCATTGACTGGTACTATTACTGGTGTTCCAAAAAAACTATTTGTTTTTGGTAATAATAGTAATGGCGCTATGATGGTCGGTTCTGCTAATGGTACCAATGCATATGTGACAAAACTGAATGCTGATTTAACGCTTGGTACCTATGGAACTTTGGGCGTTGCAACATTATCTGGAGTTAATGCATTAAGTGATATGTATGTTAATACAAGTCAGACAAGTAATACAGCAGCACCAATTTATGTTACTGGAACAACAACTGCTGGTGCTATGTGGGCAGCGCAATTAAATGCTGCAGGAACGAGCGCAACCTATGTTGCATCTGGATCTGGTTTAACGGCTGGTAATGTGATTCGTCAAACATCAAATGGCAGAATTTTAGTTGCAGGAACTAATGGAACTCATGGAGCTATTGCAGCATTTAGTACGCTTGATTCTACGGGCAATACTCCAACGCCAGGTTCAACAACGTTTGCGATTGATACATCATTTGGTAATGGTAATGGTACAGGAATCTATACGACTGCAAGTACAAATCCAATTTATGCCATGACTGTTGATAATAATGATAGAATTTATATTGCTTATAAAACAACTGCCACAACGATTGCAGTACAACGTTTACTTGCAAATGGCACAGCTGTAGATACAACGTTTAATGCGATATTTACGACAGGAACTGGATATGCCAGTGCATTTATTAAATTAGCTTTAGATGTGACGAATAATCAATTAGTTGTTGCTGCTCGTGACGGTAATTCTACGGGCAATATTTTACAGGTAGCTCGATTTAGTACGGCAGATGGTTCTTCTACCGGTGCATTAAGTAGTATTACGCTTGCAGGTAAAAACTTACAATTATCAGATTTATTTATTGATAATCTGCAAAATATTTATGTTGTTGGTTATAATACAACAGATAGTAAAGCGGTTGTTGCTCGTCTTGCTTCAACCAGTTCGACAACGATTGCGCTTGATACAACCTATGCATCAACAGGTATTGCAAGCGTTACAGCAGGATCAATGGCTGTAGTGAATGCTGGTGCGTATAATCCAGATCGTCGTACCTATCTTGTAGGTTCTAATATAGGAGGTGCAACAAGTTATATTGCACGTCTCTTTGGTGATGTGTATACTGGCCAAGTATCTGCTAATGTTGTCAATGCGACAGTTGGGTATCTTGATACAACATTAGTACCAAATTATACGGGTGGTATTAATTTATCTGGTCAAGCAGGGTGGTCAAGCTTAGCATCTGGGTATAGTGCTCGAGCTATTATAGAAAATCAAAATGGAGATGGAACATCCTTTATTGCATTGAGCAATGGTACAGATGTCTATGTTGGTCAAATTAATGCAGACATGGTTCCTGTCACTTCATTTGGATCGACAAGTTCAGGCTTGAGTAATGGCTTTACGATGTCGCAAGTCAATAGTATTGCGCAAGATGCTGCAGGTAATTTGATTGTTGCAGGGGCTAATGGCGGAGCACAAAAAGTGTTAAGTTTTAGCTCGTCAGGAGTTTTAAATGCAACGTTTACAGCACCAAATCTAGCTTCAACTCTGGGTAATGTTGTTCTTCAGCAAAAATCAGGACGTTATCTTGTTGCAGGTTATGATGGCAGTGCAAATGGTCTGATCAGCGCTTACCAAAATATGTCTGCTGTAGGAGCAAGTCCATCTTATTATTTACCCGTTGATACAACGTTTGGTCCTGCAGCTCAAAGTGGTTATTATGCAACAGGTATCAATGCTGCAATTGATGATATGGTCATTGATAGTAACGATTATATCTACTATGTATATCGTGTTTCTGGCACGGTCTATGTTGCAAAATTAACACCGGAAGGTAGCCTTTCAATATCAGCAAATACGCCATCAGGCCAAACATGGTCTGCAAATCCATTGGCAACTGATATTACGGCAACACAGCCTGCACGAATTGCTATCAATGCTGCGGGAAATATTTTAGTTGGAGCATCGACATCAACTGGCGTGCAAACTCACTTGTATAATGGATCAACTGGTGTTTCGATACAAACACAATCAGTGACTGTTGCTGCAAGTCCAGTTCTTACAAAATTAGTCGGATCAAAAGCTGCAAGCAATGAATTTTATGGATCATATTATACAACAACCCCTCTTCTTGGAGTATTTGCAATTACTTTCGCAGGAAATCTTGATACATCATTTGGCTATTCAGGATTTAATTCAACGAATGTCCAATCAGGAATTGCGGCAACTGGATTATCATTGCAATTTGATGGGAAGTTAGTGATTGTTGGCTATAATAATGCAGGAGCTGGTTCTAGCGCAAATCCAATATTAATCAGGTTCTATGGTTATCCGTATGTTGCGCAATATCTACAAGCTCCAGAATTAGTCTCTGCAGGCCAATTAGATACAACATTATGGCCAACAACTGGTGCGCTTGAATTAAATACGTATGCGCCAATTTCAAGCACCATTACAACGCTTGCAGGATCTTCAGTTGCTCGTATCTACGAATATAGTAATGGCAAAGCATTGGTATTGTTTAGCAATACTAATAGTGGTGCAGATTGCGTGCTTGCCCGCATTAATAAAGATCTGACGCTCGATACAACATTTAATAGCTCAGGCACTCCTGGTTATATTACGATTTCTGGTAAAACAAACGCACGATCATTGTTTGTTGATAGTTCTGGCAATATTTATGTTGCTGGTGGTACTGCAGGTAGTTGGTTGTATGTGTATACATCTGCAGGAGCTGCAAAAACTGGTTGGACAAATCCAACAGCAACATTAACCACAGCAAATCAGGTGACAACTCAAAGTAATAGTCGTGTGATTTTAGCAGGTAAAATTACGAATGGTATGTTGTATGGTTATACTACATCAGGAACACTCGATTCATTATTTGGTTCTGCTGGTATGGTTGATATGGGTTCTACAAATAGTATTACTGGATGTACGGTTGATCAGTATGATAATATCATTACCATTAAAACAACAACTAGTACCGTATTACAAAAAGTATCTGCTTCTGGGTTAGTGGTGACAACATTAACCGGTGGAACAGGGATAGTATCACCTATAGGTAATGCTCAGGTGATTTTAAATCAGGCAGGTAAAATTGTCGTGGCATCTGCAACTTCATCTGGTTTAAGTTTGCAAGCTTATACGGATAATTTAAATGGCACAGTTACAAATTTTGGCTCTGCAATAGCAATTACTTTATCATCTGCTGTATTAGGTCGAATTTATGCAACATCTGATGGAAAAGTGGTTATGGTTGGTTATCAAACAGCATCACCATATAATGTTGTTGTTGCTCGTATAACCTCTGCAGGAGCATTAGATACAACATTTAATGCGCCAACAGGATATCTATCAACACCATTAGATTCATTACGATTCCAAGCAAATGATGCATTTATTTGTGCAGATGATCGTATTATGCTTGCAGGTAAAGATAGTCTTTCTGTTCAGCCATACTTAGGGCGTGTCTTTGGTGATGCCTATGTATCGTATGTTTCGCAAGGTGGTAGTCTTGCAGTTGCAGGTACTTTAGATACAGCCTTTGGTAATACGACACCACCAACAGGTCAATATTCAGTTGCGACATTACAAGCAATTTTATCTGGTGGACAAGGTAAAGCAATTTTACCATTATCTAATGGTGGATATTATGCAGCCTTTGATACTTGTAACACGGCTGCAAATTCATTACTGATTAAAACAGTTGCAAGTGGTGCTTTAGATACAACCTATAACACTGGGGGTACAAATCCTGGTATTGCAGGTGGAACTGGTACCTATGCTCCGCTTGGTGTGCAATCAATGTTGCAAGATGGTGCGGGTAAGATATTACTTGTAGGTTCTACTGGTGGTGCTGGTTGGGCAAAACGTTATACTGCATCAGGCGTTCAAGATACTTTTGGAACAAGTGGTCAAATTACTGTTGGTACATCTGCAAATGTTGCAGTTGAACAGACATTAGGCCGTTATGTCATTGCTGGTGGTAATGGTGCAGGTGGTGCATTATTTGCATACACTTCATTAAATCCATCAGGCACTGCAGGTTCTGTTGATACAACATTTAATAGTGCTGGTTTAGGTGATACAACTGGTGGCACAACTCCTGGTATATTTAAAACTAATACGACCTATGCGGTTTATACATTAGTTGCAGATCAATACGACCGATTAATCTATGCAGTGTTAAATAATGCTGGTAATGCTCTTGATCTATATCGCTTAACGCCAAGTGGGCAATATGATGCAACCTTTGGCACTGGTGGTAAAGTTGCCTCTGCATTAGCATTAGTCAGCTCAGCATCGCAAATTCGCGTAGCACTCGATGCAGCAGGAAATATAATTGTTGCAGCGACAAGTTCTACAGCAAATACCATATCTGTAGCTGCTTACGATAACGGAACTTCGACGATTGCTGGAGCAAACGGTGCATCGGTGTATGCTCAATTGAATATCAATTCATTAACATATAGTCCTGTTGTTACTGCATTAACAACGTCTTCTGATGGTTATGCATTCATTGTAGGAACTCAATCTGGTACAAATAATGCATGGATAGCGCGCATTACTTCTGCTGGAGCATTAGATACGACAGAATTTAATCCAAATGCTATTGGTGGAGTAGCTGGTATATTCCAATATAGTACTGGTACAGGCACAACAGGTCATGTGTACAAAGGTCTTTCTGTCGCTTTAGATGGAACATTGCGTATGGTTGGGTATGAAAATACCGGCGGTACGTACAGCCCAACTGTCGTAGGGGTATATAATGATCCTTACACATCACAACAAGGTCAATGTCCAGACGCTAAAGCTGTCGGTTCATTCGATCTTACTTTGGGTGTTTCACCAACTTGGACATCAAGTAATAAAGGGATTACCTTCTTTGGTTCAGGATCATCTGCATCGTATGGCCAAGTTGCTCAAGCAATTAGTTTATATGATGACAATAATATTTTAGTTGCTGTTGATGGTGGTAATGCAACAAGTTCAAATTCAAGTATCTTCTTGAATATGTTTAATAATGATGGGGTCTTAAATCCTAACTTTGGATCTGCTGGTCAAGCAACGGTCTTACAAGGTTCTGCAAATCCATCAGCGCCAAATTATCAAAATCAATATGTATCTGATATGATTTCATTTACGACTGTTGATGGTGTTCATAAAGCAATCTTGGCAGGTTATGTACAAAATACAACGCTTGGAACCTATGATTCATTGTTGTTACAGTACATTACAACTCCTGGAGCATCAGGCTTAGATACTGCAAACTTTGGTGGTTACTCAGGCAGCCCTGCAGGTATTGCATTTGGTGATGGTAAACAAGCATTTGTTGTCGGCCAACAATCTACAGGACGTATTGTTGTTGGTGGTCTATCACAAGATAATCTTGGTCTGTTGCTTGGTTATACATCAACAGGTAAGCTTGATAATTCGTTTGGTAATAATGGTTATCAGTCAAGCAATACAGGTTCAAGCGGTATTTATACTCATGCGATCGATACGCAAAATAGAATCGTTATTGCGTACAATAATGGTTCAAATGCTGTCGCGGTTGCCCGCTTCTTGTCTGATGGCTCTGGCTTAGATTCATCATTTACAACGCCAACTGCGTTCGGAACTATTGCAGGTAACACAAATCTTAAAGTTGCTATTGATAGTAGTAATAAGGTGTATGCTGCTGCAATTACGACTTCAAATGGTTTGATTATTAACCAATATGCGGTTACTGGCGGTACTCCTGCAGTCACAGGTTCTATAACTGCAACTCAATTGGGTAACGCAAGTGGTGTGTATGTCTTAAGTAAATTAATCGTTGATGCACAAGGTAATACGATTGCAGTCATGTACGATAGCAACTTAGAACAAGTTCTTGTTGTTCGTCTGACATCTGCATTGGTATTAGATACAACCTTTAACTCAACAGGGTATATCAGATACCAAGTTGCTGGTGGTACAACAAGTAACGTAGCTCAAGATGCTATGATTCATCCAGATGGTCGCATCTTGGTTGTCGGTTCTCAAGCATAAGATTTTTTAAGAAAAATCGGCTCAACAAGAAAAGGGGGATACTATCCCCCTTTTCTTATGCATAAAGCTTATGAATATGAGACTTCTTTTATAACCTATAGAAAACATAATTTAGCCTATGCTTTGCTGCGGTGACACAGGACGGCGGCTGCCGTAAAACGGTGTCTTGTATGAGTAAATTAATCCTACAGTACTCCCCTTGCTCTCGGATATTGCAGAGCAATCGCAGGGTTTTAAAAGAGATCTATTGATTGATATCAACAACAGTTAGATTATCTTTTTGTAATTCTATAATCTCTTCAATCGAAAAATTTGTTAATTGAGCTATTAATTCAACTGATAGATTTTCTTGAATCATTTTTACAGCGATAGCAATTTTTGCTTTTTTTTCGCCTTCTTGCTTGCCTTGCTCTCGGCCTTCTTCTCGGCCTTCTTCTTTTGAACCTTGTTGTTGGCGACGTTCTCGATCAAGAGTTTCTTGTTCCTTTGAGTATTCTTGTAAATCTTGATGACTCCATTGCAATTCATCTAATACGGTAAAAGCATCATGTAGTTCGTCTAATTGTTGTGGAACGTCATGTAAATTTTTTGCAAATTTAAAAAAATATAACCAGCGATCGGTTGCTGTTTGAAGCTGATCTAGTGTTTTATTAAATTTCGTCAATTCTACATAATGCAATGTCGTTAATGTTTTTTTTAA
>CANCGK010000108.1 GCA_947377595.1 bacterium
CTGACAATATTTGCATAGGTATCTGTTGCAACATACCCTCCTGACAATAACCCTTGTAATGATCCTGTCGTTGCCATACCTAATGAAGTAAAGACTGTCTCTAAAATTCCTTGTGGAGTAAAGCGAGCAACAATCATACTTTTTGATGCATCATAATTGGTTGCAACACCACCACAAACAATACGAAAACTATTATCAATCGTAATATTACCAAATAACGTCAAGCTATCGACCGGCATGCTATAGGCAATACCATCATGATTAAATAATGGGTCTAACATACCTCCTGGTGTAAATCTTCCAACAACAAATGATTGATTTGCTGTCAAACCACCAACAATAATATTATTTTGTCCATCTAATTTTACCGATCCACCATCAATTAATCCGTTGGCAATCGCTCCTGTCGTTGCAATACCATTATTGGCAAAAATAGTATCGAGTAATCCAAATTTCGTCATTTTAACTACGATCATCTCATGATCAATTGTTATACCTGCAATATATATCGAACTATTCAGATCACATGCAATACTGCCACCTTTGAGCAATGATGGTATAGTCGCCGTTGCAAGCCCTGATTGTCCAAATGATAGATCTTGAAGCCCACTATCAGAAAATCTCACAGCAGCTAATTTTCCATCAGATGTATACCCTGCAATCAATGGATAATTGGCATAATCAGCACCAGTGATAATATTTGCGCAAATATATCCTCCAGCTACAAGATTAGAAATAGCAAAAGATTGCACAACGCCTCCAGCAAAAGAACTATCCAAAACCCCAAGATTCGTAAATTTAGCAACAACAAATTGATACTGAGGATTTATTCCACTGATTAAAATTTTACCAGCACCATCAATCGTAAGATACCCCCCCGTAAGACCCGAAATAGCAATTGATGTCGTTGCAATTCCACCGATACCAAAATCATTATCCAAAGAACCATCTGGCAGATAACGAACAACTTGAAACAATCCCGACGATGTAACACCACCAACAATAATTCGTTGTGCTGCATCAACCACTACATTGCCTACTTGATTAAGATCGGGCAAAGAAGTATACGCAATACCATTTCCATGAAAATAAGGATTTAATACATTTGGTAAAGTTGCATTATATCCCGTAAACTGTGGCACTGCTTGCACTTGTGGATATCCATGCAAACGCATAGAAAATGGAATTTCTTGGTTACTTGTTACAATTTGTCCACCAGACATTAAAATTTTACCATCTGTTTGAATATTAAGATCTGTTAAACGACGTGCAATTTGTTCTTGATCGACCACCTGCAACGTCATCATTCCTGGTGTTATTTGATCACCAAAAGATCCATCCAACTGCCCTGCAGCATGAACGCATACAATAAATTCATAATTATTACCTGCCGTTGTAGGATCATAAATAAAACCAGATACAAGTATTTGATTTGTTTGCAACGTAACTAAACCAGTGACAAAAACATATCCTGGTACAATTTGATCTGCAAAAGAAATATATAAAGGTTGTCCATGATTAAATGTCGTATCAACTGTTCCTTGCGTTGTCAGACGATTGACCATCACTTGTCCAGGATTTCCATAGGATGCTGCTGCAATAACTGGTCGAATATCCTGATCAAAAGCTGATCGAATATTAATCGTATTACCTACGTTGCTTAATGTTTGATCTGCACGATATAACTCCTGACCAGAACTTGATAATTTTACCATGCCTGCATTAATTTGAGAGCCATTTTGCAGAGCAAATGATGCATACACATTATTCAATGCATCAACAGAAACTGATGTCATATTTTGTCCGTAGTTGACCACTCCAGATGAGCCAAATGAAGTCATAACAGCTCCATAATAAGTCAGCATTTGAACCGTTCCAACACCTGCCAAAGAACCAACGATAACAATTTGACCGTTCGTTAATTGTTGGCATGCATTGACAATATCCATTACACCATATACCGTTCCCAATGGTGCTTGCGATGCTCCACCAAAAGATCCATCTGGTGTCCCATCAGACAATATGCGTTTGACATAGCCACCATAAGTCTCGTTCATGCCGGTAATTAAAAAATTACCAGCTCCATCAAAAACTAAACTTTGGACAATTTCGATGCCTGGCATTTTTGGCAATGCAATACCAAGACCTTGTCCAAAAGTTGTATCAATTGACCCATCTGCGTTTAACCTTTGTAGATAGGCAACGCAAGTTGCATAATCCTGCACAATGGTCATCATTTGTGATCCAACTAACTGACGAATCGTTTTAACTTCTTGATATCCACCAGGAGCTGATTGCCCTGCAACATAATTTTCTGCAATGCCATTTGCTCCATAGGTTGTATCAAATGTTCCAGGAATATACGTATACTTAGGACAATTAGGAACTTGAGTTGTGCCTGGATTTGCAAACAACCGCATAATCATCGGTGTTGCATCGTTCATAAATAGTTGTTCATAACCAGATACAATGACATTACCTTGATTATTGCCAATATGAGATTGCACTGCAATTCCAGATCCAACACGTGCATAATACTGAGCAATTTGATCTGCGATAACAATTTTTGCAACTCCAGGCAATGCTCCTTGAGCATCAAAGGAACTATCCAGCGTGCCATTACTTGCAACACGCACGACAAGCATACCATCTTGCATGCCATCATATCCAACAATCATAAGCGTTCCATCACTGACACCAATCAATTGGCTAACCTGTAATGATGAGCCGCATGTAATCGATAATGGAACTGGATATGCTGCTGTCGGCAGACCCGTCTGAACATCAAGAACTGTAACTACAAATGATGCCTGATTGGCGGCTACAACAGCAACATTACCTGCAGCGTTAAAAGAAATTCGCACATTGTCTGCATCAATCAAAGTTGATGAAAAAATATTTGAGGCAACCCATAATGTTGCAGTTCCAGAAGTGACAATAGCTGCAACATCAATATTTTGTGTAACTGTATTTTTATAGGCAATATAGGTTGTTCCTAGAACATCGGTAATTCCATTAAATAATGCCCCTAGATTCAATCCATAATCTGCACTATCTAACTGACCTGCATGAGATGTTGTATCATTAAATCGCAGATCAACTGCTCCATCTGATACTAAATAGGCATTTATTTGTCCAGACTGATCTGTCGTATCGTTTAAAAATAACAGAACTCGCTCTTGACCTTGTAAAGCTGCTCCTTGAGCTCGATAATCAAAATAAAGATAATCACTATTCCATAATAAATTTCCCGCGCTATCATATTTTCTAAAAATCGCTCCCACATCACTATATCCCGTTACATAGATATTGTTCATGCCATCTTCGAGCAATGAAGTTATATATTCATTCGTTCCGGTTATATTATCTAAAATTAATGCACCATTGATCCCAAAGGTCCCATCCAAAG
>CANCGK010000109.1 GCA_947377595.1 bacterium
TTGTAGCGATATTTTAATTCCTCTTTCTGCTGCAGGTAAAACGGTCACATTACCATCAAATGTTGTGACGCAATATTATGGCTTAGTCACTGACTTGACTTATTCTGTGCTTGCAGATGGAACAATTTCTGTTAGTTCAACAGGATTTACAAATTCACCGCTGTCGGCAGGGCTTGTTCTTGATACGACAAAAACTTCATCATTTTATTGGATGAATAAATTAACAGCAATGGGTAAAACATCTGATCCTAATTTTACGATGCCAACTCAATTAGTTTCTTTGGTTAATAATGCTCGTAGTGCATGGGTTGCTTGGATTAATCAAAATATTGTCAATAATGCAAAAAAACAGGAGTTTGCAGGCATAGCAGTTCCTGGATCAGCAATAACATGCACGACTGCAAGCCAACAAGCTTTAGCAAATGGATTGTATGTCTACACGGTTGCACCTTGTCCATCAAATGTAACTCAAGATTATTTTGTATTGACCAATAGCTCATCACCACAGGTCAGTGATGCAAGTTTAGGTACGATGAGTGCATCATCTGCAAAAGCATCAAGCAATATGATCAGTTTAATTTCTGGCCAAGTTTATAATTGTGGTTCTGGCGCTCTGGTACAAAATAGTTCAGGAGTTAATTATACGATTAATGCCGGACAATTATTGCAAGCATTACAAGCAAAAAGTCCAAAAGCTTTTGCATCAGATTTTGCAGCAAAATTAAATATTATATCAGGACAAGCTGCAATTGCATCGCAAGCTTTATTATATCCATTTAGTTTTGGTCCGTTGCAGTTAGGTATTTACCAAGCAGATGTAACTGCCGGAGTCTATTTGTATGTTGATGCATCGGGAGCTGGAACATCAACAAATTTTGCACCGCAAGATTATTTTGTGACAATTGATTCACTAACAAATCCAAAAAAAGTTGCAACTAAATTACTTGGTTCAACGCAATACGTCGTCAGTCTTGTTTCTGGTAATGTGTATGCTCAAGCAGGTTTGCAATCAGTTATTGACCCTGCAATTCAAGCTCAATTAATCAGCCAATTATCACCGACATGGCGTGCAGGAGTCGCTCAAAAAATTACCGCACTTGCTACAAGTCTTGCTGCATTGATGCAAAGTCAACAACAACAATCACAGCAAATGTTAGCAACAAATGTAGTAAATAATGGAGCTGTGACATTCAGTCAGGCTTCTGCGATGCAAGTTATTGCAAGTTTAGCGCAACAAAGCTATTTGCCAATTCCTTACAATGCATTAAAACATGATCCAGTTTCTGGGGTGTATGCTTTAGTGACTCCAGCAAATGCAGATGGCACACAATTTATTTATACATTCTTTGATGTTGCAAATAGCTTTGTCGATGCTCAAGGTCATTCGGTTCATGTTGGAGCATCATATGATGGCCAAGGTAATTTATTACGAGTTATTCGTGGCTTTGAATTAATTAGTATGCTTCGTCAATATGGAGTATCTATTGATAATGCAGGGCATCAATATCTTGGCGCAAACAATATGCTACCAATGATGCAACTTGATCCTGCTGATACAAAATTAAAACCTGGAGTCAGTGGTAAATCGATGATTTATAGCAATGACCCAAGTTTCCCGGTATCTGGTATTGTTTCTCCTCTTATGTATCAAAATAGTAAATTTTATATCTACTACAATACGATTACACAAGCTTATTATGCAATGCAAGTTACAGGAGCAACGGCTCGCTATATTGATATGGCTGGTGGTAATGTCTATAATTTAGATGGATCATCACAGGCTCAAGCAAATCCAGTAGCTTTCAATAGCAATGGTGATATGACTGATCTGTTGTTACCGTATTTAAATGTAGATGGTTATACACGTTGCGTCATGAAAAATAGTAATAATCATCAGGCCTATACTGATTTTATTAATATAGAAGATAATTTTAAAGCAAATATAACAGACCAATTATCAGGAAACGTTTGTGGCTTAAATGCACTTGTTTCTATGGATGAAGTTGCAAGTCAAGTACAAGTAGCTCAAATGCCATTAAGTCAAAGTGGTTTGGCAGTACCAGATATATCTGTTGCAAAAACATATAATGTCTATGTTAATCAAAATCCTGGTGTCAGTTACCTTGTAACAAGTGGTTATACATGGCAAAATTTACAAATGTTGCCAATTGATATGACAACTCGAGCATTACTTAATCCAGCTCCTGCTGCTTTATACAATTCTGCTCAAGTTATTTATAAAAATGGTGTGTTATATGCAGGAGTATTTGCTGGCCAATTATATAGTAATGTAAAAGCATTAGGTAATAATACGTATACATTAACTTCTGGTAATAATTCGATTACAGCAACTGTTCAAGTAGATGCTCAAACAAATGTGCAATATATTTCCATTGCTCAAGGTGCTGTAACATATAATTATCAATATATTTTTGCATCATTATCTCCAGCTCAATTACAAGATTATCGTGCTAACATATGGCAAGGCGATATTGTCGCAGATATTAATGGTATCGTTGTATTAGAAAAAGATATACCAACAGACAGTTCTGGTAATCTGCAATTACAACCTGTTACTATGGCATCTGTTGTTAATCTTCCTACAACAAATGCAGCTCAAGCAACGGTGAAAAATGCATTGAGTATTATTTTACAAGATACGATGAACAAGCGCTTTTTTGTCAGTGTGAGCAATGGAACATATCCATATTTTGCTCAAAATGGCTATGTTGATGTATCAAATGGGATATTATTTGATGCAACAGGTTCGTTGGTTGGTTATGCTTTAGCGCCATCAGATTTTATAGCTTTACTACAAAGTTTATCAATGTCTGTAGTGCGTAATGTCACAACAAGTCAAGTTGCATTACGTTATAATCCTGTAGTGAAATCATCAGCGCCAGTAGTTGTACAATCATATGATCAAGATGATATTAATCAAGAATCGGCACAAACTCTCGGCACTTTAAGTTCAAAGAAGAAAAAAACATCAAAGTCAAAATCAAAAATAAAAAATAAACGTACAAAGTAGCATATTATTTTT
>CANCGK010000110.1 GCA_947377595.1 bacterium
CGCAAAGCGCTCGAAAAAAAATTATATTCTTTGCCGCGAGTTACCAATCAACAAGTTGCTGACTATCAAAAAGATGCAAAAAAAATCAATCAAGCTATTGCAGATTTTTTAGGCTCATCACGAAGCATGACAGCTCTTTTAAAAAAAGATTCAAAATATAAACAAGCTGTTATTACGTGTGTCACTCGATTACAGGATTTAGAAAAATTGATTGCGCAACACCCAGGTCATATGGTTAATAATTCTACCAAACAAGAATTAATTAAATCGGTTAAAAATTTAAAAAATATTTTTCCGCCTGTAAGTAGTAAGCATGATGGACAAAAAGCACATCACCCTGCTACCAAAAATGTTACGAAAAAAAATAATACATCACAACCATTACCACAACAATCTGGAACGCAACCTCAATCGCAGCAAAAAACTTCCTCTCAGCAAGATAATGATCATAAAATCAGTACAACGAATACAAAAAAAGAATCAGAACATGTACAAAAACAAGATATTGCAAAGAAAAAAGAACAAGTAGCCAAACAAGTTAAAAAAATTATTATGGCACATGAAAAGCCTGTCGAGCAAGTACCAGTTGCAACTGCAAAACCAGCTGTGATAGCACCTGTATCTTCAGTAAAAAAATAATTATACAACATATTCCTGGGGGGGGAAATGAAACTTTATAATTTGATAAAAACCGTATATTTTATGGTGATGATATCTTTACAAACCGTAGATCTATATTCATCAGCAACTGCAGCTTGTAGTAATAATGCTGATTGTTCATCAGGAGTTTGTCAATCAAATGGAACATGCTCTACATGCCAGACAAGTAATATAGCGACAGAATATTATGGTTGTCAAAATGATGGAGATTGTTGTAATAGTCCTGATTTGGCAACCTGTTTATCCTATGGAGTCTGTTCTTGCCCTCAACCAGGTTGCATGTGTGATGAAAATTCTAATTGTTCAAATAATTTATGTATTGGTGGGTATTGTAGTACGGCTCCTTTGCAAGATGGTGCTTGTACAGCAAATAGTCAATGTGGGAGCAATTATTGCGATATTAAAAGCGGTCAAACTTCTGGTAAATGTCAAGCTTGTACAAGTAGTTCGTGTACTGGCAGTCCTTATGCATGTTCTATGATTAATAATATTATGACGTGTAGTACAACTACGCAAACAACAAGTTGTAGTACCAGCGGTGACACGAATGGTTATTGTGTACTTCCTACACCAACGCAAACTCCTACAACAGCGCAATGTATTGATAGTTCTTCTTGTTCTTCTGGTCTTTGCGTCAATGGGTATTGCTCTGCATGTCAAGCTAATACAACCAGTGCCGATGTTTGGAGCTGTCAAACGGATGGAGATTGTTGCAATAGCCCTTACGAAAGTTATTGCTTAATTGCTCAAGGCCAAAGCGTAGGATATTGTTCTTGCTATGCAAATAGTTGTCCTTGTAATGAAGATTCAGGTTGTGCAAGTAATAATTGTTCTGCCGGGTATTGCGCTTTTTGTACATCAAGCAGTTGCACACAAGGATCTTATACGACATGTAATGCAACCAATGGTTTATGCGCAACGAGTGCTAATCAATGTTCAAATGGATCACAATGTTCATCTAATTCATGTATTTTAGATACGGCATCGAATAGTTATATTTGTTCATCCTGTCAAGATGCTGGATGGCAATGTACAACAGAAAGTCAATGTTGTAATGGTTTGCCTTGTTATAATGCAACATCTCATAATTCGTCGTGTGGATGCACCAGTGAAAATGCTTCTACTGCATGTACACAAGGAAATTTTATTTATTGTAATACCAATAATAATATGTGTGCAAGTGCTCCAAATGAGTGCCAAGAAAATATTGAATGTTCTTCTGGAAATTGTTCTTTAAGCCAAACAACCAATAGCAACACTTGTTCTACATGCCAAGCTGAGCATTGGCCGTGTGAAAATAATGGTCAATGTTGTAACGGCAATTGTAGTGATGGATTGTGTAAAGCGTATAGTAATGGAGCGCCTTGCTCTGCAGATACTGATTGTATGAGTCAAAATTGTCAGCAAGGTCTATGTACAGGTTTGCCAAATGGACATAAATGTTATCAAGATCAAGAATGCATCAGCGGTTTTTGCGGAGATTATACACCTACATTAGTATCGCAAGATACGCAAGGTGATCATGAATATGGATATTGTATGTGTTTATCTGCATATTCTCCATGTGTAAACAATGATCAATGTTGTACTGGAGCATGTTCGGTCAATGGAGTTTGTACGGGCGTTGCAGATGGTGGTTCATGTTCTAATCCAGGCGAGTGCGAAAGTAACTATTGTGTTAATGGTGCTTGTTCTTGCGCTCCAAGTAATGGTTGTGCATGCAATAATAACAGTCAGTGTGATTCAGGTTGTTGTAATAATTCTATTTGTTCAACACCTGGACAAACTGGTGCTGCATGTTCTGATGATATGTGTTGCCAGAGTAATGATTGTGTAGATAATGTTTGTTCCTGTGGCCCAGCAAATGGATGTGTGTGTTATAGCGATAGTGATTGTGCAAGTGGTTGTTGTTCTGCTTTCGAAAATGGTAATGAAAGCGATATCTTAGAATATCCAATATGCCAAAATCCTTTTAATAATGGTGCAATTTGTGGATATGACAGTCAATGTTCAAGTGGCTATTGCGATAAAGGAACATGTAGTCAATAATATAGGCAAAGTGTACAATATAGGGCTGATAGTATAACACTATCAGCCCCTTTTTACATTGCATGAGGTTATTTTAATTCATAATTACTCAGAGAATTCCACTCTTCTTGAGCATTTTCCAACATAGTATGAATATTAGTATTTCTGACCTGTGCTAGATTAACTAGATTTGGATTTGCACCACGACGAAGTAAGATTTTTAGAATTTCTGTATGATCATTTTTAGTAGCCAACATCAAAGCTGTATAGCCGAATTTATTTTGCGCATTAACATCTGCACCATGGTCAAGTAAGATTTTTAGAATTTCTGTATGATCATTTTTAGCAGCCCACATCAAAGCTGTAAAGCCGAATTTATTTTGCGCATTAACATTTGCACCACGATCAAATAAAAAATTTACAATATTTGCATGATCATTTTGAGCAGCATATATCAAGGCTGTCAATCCTGATTGATCTTGCGCATTCACATCTGCACCACGACCAAGTAAGATTTCTACAATTTCTGCATTACCTTTTCGAACAGCTTGCATCAAAGCTGTATAGCCAAATTTATTTTGCGCATTAACATCTGCACCACGATCAAGTAAGATTTCTACTTGATCTTCGAGATTATCAGCACGATTGCTATTTTGAATAATTTTAATTAATTGCAATCCTAATTTATGCCT
>CANCGK010000111.1 GCA_947377595.1 bacterium
ACACACAAGAGGAATTAACACTAATAAGAAAATAAAATAGAAACAGGTAGAATAAAACCCAATTTCAATAAAAGGACTTTCAACAGGTTTTTGTCCAATCCAACCTAAAATTAAGAAGTTAGTTAAAAAAAACCAAAAAAGAACACTAAAAATAGGTCTAAATTTTGAACTTCGAAGCTTAGAAAAGTTTAAAACAGGCAAACATAATAAAACTAAAATAGCACTAACCATAGCAACAACACCCCCTAGTTTATTAGGTATTGAACGCAAAATTGCATAAAAAGGTAAAAAATACCACTCAGGAACAATATGTGGTGGTGTTACTAACGGATTTGCTGGAATATAATTATCTGGGTGTCCTAAAATATTAGGGTAGAAACAAACTAAAAACATTAATAAAGCTAAAAGCAATAAAAACGCTAATAAATCTTTTACATAAAAATATGGATAAAAAGGTACAACATCAATGTTTTTTTGAATTCCTAATGGATTATTTGATCCTGCAGTATGTAATAAAGCTAAATGTATTAATGTAACACCTGCAATTAAAAAAGGTAATAAATAATGTAAACTAAAAAAACGATTTAAAGTTGCATTACCAACAGAAAACCCTCCCCATAACCACTCTACTAAATTACTTCCTATTAAAGGTACAGCAGAAAACAAATTTGTAATTACAGTTGCTCCCCATAAACTCATTTGACCCCAAACTAAAACATAACCTATAAAAGCTGTTGCCATCATTAATAAAAATAATGTAACACCACTAATCCATAAATGACTACGTGGTTGGATATAAGACCCATAATATAAACCACGAAAAATATGTAAATATACTACAAAAAAAAATAAAGAAGCAGTGTTAGCATGTATATAACGTAAAAACCAACCATTATTTACATCACGCATAATATGTTCTACACTATCAAAAGCGAAATCAATATGAGGAGTATAATGCATTGCTAAAAAAACTCCAGTTAAAATTTGTATTACTAAACAAATACCTGCAACAGAACCAAAACTCCAAAAATAATTTAAATTTGATGGAGTAGGATAATCTACTATATGAGAATCCCCAAAAGATAATAAAGAATTTTTAACTAATCTAAATGAAAGCATACTTATATCAAAAAATTTTTTCTAATACTAACTAGCGTTGGTAAGAAGAAAAATTAGTAACTTCACAGTCAAGTAAACGAGTTTCAAGCCAAATATTATAAGCAGCAGGCTCTACAGCTTCTACAACTATTGGCATAAATCCATGACGAATTCCACAAATTTCACTACACTGACCGTAAAAAGTTCCTGCACGTTTGATAAATAATGAAACTTGAGTTAATCTTCCTGGACAAGCATCCATTTTTATTCCAAATGAAGGAATAGTCCAACAATGTAAAACATCAGCGGCTGTTACTAATAAACGAATATGAGTTTTTATTGGTAAAACAACACGATTATCTACTTCTAATAAACGAAATGCTCCATAAGTTAAATCCTCAGTGTTAACCATATACGAGTCGTATTTTATACTAGCTAATTCAATATGTGTTGTACTGTTAGAAGAATCTTCAGAATTAAATTCCCAGTTCATACTATCAGAGTATTCATAAGTCCAATACCATTGGTGCCCAATAATTTTTAATGTTACTTCTGGTTCAATTAACTCATCTAGTGAATATAATAAATTAAACGAAGGTATTGCAATAAAAACTAATATAATTGCTGGAATTAAAGTCCATACAATTTCTAAAGGACTAGAATGACTAAATTTTAAAGAAGGTTCTTCTTTTTTAAAACCAGCATTTTCTAAAATAGTATTAACACTTTGTGGTAACATTGAAAAAGATAAAATAATATATCCTAATAAATAACAAACACCAAAACCAATAACAATCATAAAAACTAATAAGTAATTATGAAAAAAAGTCATTCCTTCATGAGCTGGAGTTGCTGAATCTTGTAAACCTAACTGGTAAACTTCTGGTGCATCACAAAAACTTACTAAAAAATCTTTAAAAGTCATAAAATAAATAATTACAATTAAAAACATTTTTATCTTGAATTCATATTTACAAGTAAATATATATATACATATTAATTTTTATTTTACAATAATTAAGATAAAAAATAATTTTTTCATTTATGAAAAATAAACAAGCAAAAAATACAAATATTTTGTTTTTTATATAAATTAGTTATTAAATCTATATAATAAATAATTTTTTTATTAATTTACTATATTTAATAAAATAATAAAAATATTTTTGTTTATAATTTAATATGTTTTCTTTTTAATAATTTAACAATTGTTTTATTAAAAAAAAATCCTTAAAAGAAAAATTATAAATAACGAGTAATATAAAAATGCATTAAAAAAGATGTTTTATGCTAATTTGGGATTTATTTTTAAAAATTTAGATGTTATTATATGAAAAAACTAATATAATTCTCTGTATATTTTCTTTTTTACATTTTTACTAATATTAAAATAATTTTTAAGTTTTTATTTAATAGTTGTTTTTATTACAAAAAACTTGCTATAAATAAATATAAAACAGAATTATACTATTTAATTATTCGTAAACAAATACTTTTAACTTTTACACACTTTTATTAAATAGTAAAACAGAATTTTAATATCTTATTATCAGTAAAAGTTTTTACTTTATACGTTTTCTTTTTAATTATTTTGTTAAATAATTAAAAAGAAAATATTTGAAAGAAGAGTTGAAATGATATAGTGTATATAATTACAATACATTATTATTAAAGTATTTTATTTTATATGTTTTTTTAATTATTTTGTTAAATTATTAAAAAGAAAATATTTAAAAAAAATCTAAGAGTAATTAAAATATAATTATAGTATACTATTATTAAACATATATATAATAATAAAATATCTATTTTTTAATAATAATAAAATATAAACCAAACCTTCATTATAACTTATTTATATATTATGGTAGTATTAATTGTTCTTTTTCCTTTTTTAAATTTTTTAAGTGTGCTTTTTGGTTCATTACTAGGATCTCAAGGAATTCAATATATTGTTATTTTAGGTATGTTTAGTTCTTTTTTTTTATCTAGTTTTTTGTTATATGATGTAATTTTTTTTGGAAGTGTTTATAAATTAGTATTAGTTGATTGGATTGTTTTAGATTATTTTAATCTTTCATGGTCATTTTGTTTTGATAGTTTAACAGTTGTATTATTATTTATTGTTACTTTTATTTCATTATTAGTACATTTATATTCACTTGAATATATGGCACATGACCCTCATTTACCTCGATTTTTAGCTTATTTATCTCTATTTACTCTATTCATGCTAATTTTAGTTACAGCAAACAATTTTTTACAAATGTTTGTAGGTTGGGAGGGTGTTGGTTTATCTTCTTATTTATTAATTAATTTTTGGTTTACTCGAATTCAAGCAAATAAATCTGCAATTAAAGCTATGTTAGTAAATCGTGTAGGAGATTTTTTTATTTTATTAGCTTTTTTTTTTATTTATTTAAGTTGTAATAGTTTAGACTATGATGTTGTATTTACTTTAGTTTCTTATCTTGCTAAATATAAAATAATATTAGTAGGTTATGAGTTATATGTTG
Organism: bacterium; assembly: GCA_947377595.1. Lineage (GTDB taxonomy): Bacteria > Babelota > Babeliae > Babelales > Chromulinivoraceae > Chromulinivorax. The sequence goes on from CANCGK010000111.1 coordinate 3,615, forward strand.
TTGATTTAATTGCTTTATTTTTAGTATTAGGTGCTATGGGTAAATCAGCTCAGGTTGGTTTACATACTTGGTTGCCTGATGCTATGGAAGGACCAACTCCTGTTTCTGCTTTAATTCATGCAGCAACAATGGTTACTGCTGGTGTTTTTTTAATTGCTCGTTGCTCTTTTATTTTTGAATATTCTCCTCAAATTTTAAATTTAATTATGCTTGTTGGTGCAACAACTGCTTTTTTTGCAGCAACAACTGGTTTATTTCAAAATGATATTAAAAAAGTAATTGCTTATTCAACTTGTAGTCAGCTAGGTTATATGATTTTTGCTTGTGGTTTATCTAGTTATGATGTTGGAGTTTTTCATTTGTCGAATCATGCATTTTTTAAAGCATTACTTTTTTTAGGAGCTGGTTCTATTATACACGCAGTATCTGATGAACAAGATATGCGAAAATTAGGTGGTTTAAAAAATTTATTGCCTTTTTCTTATAGTATAATGTTAATAGGTTCTTTAGCTTTAATTGGATTTCCCTTTTTTACTGGGTTTTATTCAAAAGATGTTATTTTAGAGATTGCTTATGCTAAATCGACTGTTTTAGCTCATTTTTGTTATATACTAGGTACAAGTGCTGCTTTTTTTACTGCATTTTATTCTACTCGTTTGCTGTTTTTAATCTTTTTAAGTAATCCTAATGGTTTTCGTGTATCAATATTACATGCGCATGAAGGTTCTTGGAGATTAGGTCTGCCTTTATTTTTGTTAACTTTTTTTAGTATAGGGGTAGGATTTTTAACTAAAGATTTATTTATAGGTCTTGGTACTCATTTTTGGGGTTCATCTATTTTTATTTTATTTAATAATTATATGCCTGTTGACAGTGAGTTTATTCTTATAATTTATAAATTATTTCCTTTAATTTTTACAATTTGTGGTGTTGTTTTTGCTTATATTTTATATAGTAGAGAATTAGGTAAATTTTATGTTTTAAAAAAAAATTCTTTTTTTATAATGGTTTATACTTTTTTTTCTAGAAAATGGTATTTTGATCGTTTTTATAATCAATTTGTTACTCAAAATTTATTAGTATTTGGTTATAATATTACATATCAAACAATAGATCGTGGAATTGTTGAGCTTTTTGGTCCTTTTGGAATATCAAATATTGTTGGGTTGTTTTCTAAATCAATTAAATTTATTCAGTCAGGGAACGTTTTTCATTATTTATTTTTTTTTGTATTAGCTATAAGTAGTATTATAGCTGTTTGTGCAATTTAATAAAAATTTTGAAATTGTAAGGTTGATTGTAAAAAGCAATACAATTGTTTGTTTGAATTAATGTATAGCCTATAAACTTGTAGTTTAATAAAGAAATAGCTAGTTTTCGTTATTTCGAGGTGGCTGTAGCTTAACGATGAAGCGTCAAATTGTGGCTTTGAAGATTGTGGGTTTGAGTCCCATTAGTCACCCATTTATTTTATTCTGTGTTTTATAAATATGTGAATAAATAAAGTTTTTTTATTTAATTAATATGCAAAAATTTAATATAACTTTCAAAGTTAAAAGTATTAGCCATGATAAACTAAATTTTTTTGTTAAAAATTTAGAAAAAATTTTACATAAATTTTTATCTACTTTATTTACAGAAAATACTGTTTCTATTGCTTATCGTGTAATACATTTACCAAATAAAACTTGTTATAAATCTTATTTAAAATCTCCTCATGTATTTAAAAAAGCTTGGGAACATTTTGAATTAGTTGTTTATAAAAAACAAATAAATATAGTAATTTCAAGTAATTTATTTTCTTTAGAGCATTTAAAAAAAATGCGAAAATATTTTTTTTTAAATGCACCACGAGATGTACATGTTACATATTCAGAGAAATTGTCTAACTAAAAAAACTTATAGCTCAGCGGTAGAGCAATGGCCTTTTAAGCCAATGGTCTTGGGTTCAAACCCCAATAAGTTTATTTAGATTATAGCTAAATTGGTAAAGCACTCGTTTTTGGTGCGAGCATTTGCAGGTTCGAGTCCTGCTAGTCTAAAATTATATTCTGTCTAAATAGCTCAGCGGTAGAGCAATGGACTGAAAATCCATCTGTCAGTGGTTCAATCCCACTTTTGGACAATTTTTAAAAAGACATTAAAGTGGTGGAATTGGTATACACGTCAGTTTTAGGCTCTGATCTTAATTAAAAAAAGAGGTAGGGGTTCAAGTCCCCTCTTTAATAATATAATAAATAAGATATATTTATGATTAAAAACAATCAATTACATAGTTTTCATTTAGTTGACCCAAGTCCTTGGCCTTTTGTTTCTGCATTTTCAGCTTTTTTTTTAACTTTTGGCGGTGTATTATATATGCATGGTTATGCTGGTGGTAGTTTTTTATGGAAGTTTGGTTTAGCAATGGTTTTATTTATGATGTTTTGTTGGTGGCGAGATATTATTCGAGAAGGAACAATTGAAGGTCAACATACTTTAAGTGTACAAAATGGATTACGTATAGGAGTATTATTATTTATTGCTTCTGAAGTAATGTTTTTCGTTGCTTTTTTTTGGGCTTTTTTTTGGTCAAGTTTTAATCCAAGTCATGCAATTGGAGCTGTTTGGCCTCCAGCGTTTTTGACCGTATTAAATCCATGGCAAGTTCCTTTATTAAATACTGTTATTCTATTAAGTTCAGGAGCAACTGTTACTTGGGCACATCACTCTATTGTGTGGGGTTCAAAATCAAATGCTGTTGAAGCTTTAATTTATACAGTTGTGTTAGCTGCAGCTTTTACTGCTTTACAAGGTTTAGAGTATTTAACTGCTCCTTTTTCTATTTCTGATGGGATTTACGGTTCAACTTTTTACATGGCAACAGGTTTTCATGGTTTTCATGTTTTTATTGGAACTTGTTTTTTATCTGTGTGTCTTGGTCGATTATATTTAGGTCATTTTACAAAAGAACATCATTTTGGTTTTGAAGCAGCTGCTTGGTATTGGCATTTTGTTGATGTTGTATGGTTATTTTTGTTTATAACTATTTACTGGTGGGGGTCTTAACCTATAATAAGACTTTTTAATATATTAAATTATGATTTATTTAACAAGCCCTTTAGAACAATTTGAAATTTTATCTTTAATTAACTTGTTTTGGTTTATACCATTAACAATACAATTTTATATTTTGGCTTTAATTATTTTTGTTACTGTTGTAACTATTATTTTTTTAGTAAATCCTGTAACAAAAAGTTTTTATATCATTCCAACATATTTACAGTCATTTTTTGAATTAATTTATATTTTAATTTTATCAATGGTAACTGATAATATCAAAGGAAGTGAAAACCAAAAATATTTTCCT
>CANCGK010000112.1 GCA_947377595.1 bacterium
GCTGCAGGATGTGCTGGTAGCCAAAGACCAGCACCCCAAGCAGAGCTACTACGGCAAGCAGCTTCACCAGAATCATATTCATAGTGGTCCCCAGTTGGTTGGTTGTGTATCTTGAAAGTCACGTTTGAGGTGACACCAATACATGATGATTGCTGCTTCTACCCCGTGGGCGCAGGAATGTCGGAAACGATCCCGGTAGTAATCCCGCTTGGCAATTAGCCGCCTGAGCAGCGCCAACTCCTCAGGCTCCAAGCTTGGGTCGTCTAGGTCAACGTGAATGCGACCCATCAGGCAAGTGCTTCCTTGGCAGATTCATACAAAGCCAAGCGTGCTGCCGCTCCATTGAAGCCCCCGTTGATTCGACGCGTAATGGTTTCAAACTGCCCGACGTCGGCGAGTTCATTCAGTCCATGCTTCTTCCAGAACCACATAGCAGAGCGAACTGCATAATCAGGTTCAGCAACCCGGTCAGGATGGCCAATAAAGTCGATGTTCAGCGCTTCAGCCAAGGCCGCGTAGTTCACGTAGCCAGTGACCTGGATGAGCCCACGGCCGCGATACTTGAATCCGTCCCCCTGATGCGTGTTGCCAAGATCAGCACGGCCTTCGTAGCGTTCCTGCGCCGGTGTGGGGCCCCAAAGTTCGGTGAGCCAATGCAGCCCCCCACTTTCATGGCCAACCTGCGCTAGGAAGGCAGCAAGACGGGGGGCCGAGTTGATTTCAAAGTCAGGAGCTGCTGCTTCAATCAGGGGCAGGAATAAAGTGGCACGGTCAAGGCGGGCGCCAGTGGCCTGAGCAAGTTCTTCGGGGGTCATGTTTATCCTTCTTTAACTCTTGTTCGTATGATCAACACGGCAAAGCCGACCAGCACCAACGTCTCTGCCAGCGAAGGCAGTTGGTGCGTGATCATCTGTGACGTTCGTGAGTGAATCCCAAACTCCCCAAGAACAGGGGTGGCAACGGCCCCACCAGCGCCCAGTGCTAGGAGAGCCCAAGCCAGTGCTTTCAGGCCGTCTACGAGCCTTGTATGCAGGTCTATGCCCGGCGCAAAGGGGGCAACCCTCTCAAGTTTGTTCAATGCTTCTGCCAGCACAAGCAGCCCGGCGAGAAAGTGAATGAGTTGGAGAAACGCAGACATCAGTTGGTACCCCCTGTTTCTGGTGGGCTCAGGCGCGCAATGGCTGACACAAGCACTCGCTGGGCGCCACCACCTACTGCGAAGGCAGCACTCAGAAGCAACGGATCTGGCAGGTTCGCGACCAGCAAGGCAAGCGGGGTTAGATACCCAGCAGTTGCGCTACTGGCAGCAGCTACGCACATTCGTCGGAGTGTGGTTTGTATCAGTGTCTGCCAAGTATCACCTTGACTAGGAACGCTGTTGAGAAGAATGATGGCAACAAGGCTTCCGAAGAAGCCTGCAATCAGCAGGTCAGTGCGCAATCCCAGCGGAACACCAAACATGGTGAGCATTGGCATTGACGCACCGGCAGCGGCAAGGGTGACTACAGCCGCGGTGGTAGAGGTAGGTTCAGGCATGAAAGTCCTATGTTTCAGGTCGAAGGTCCTGCTGGTTGGGCAGGTGATTGTTTGGTACAGTGGGCGCCGTTTGGATCAAAGTAGTCAAGCAGGTTAGTGCATAACCACTCAGCCTCAAACTTTCGGACAGTAACTCCAGGCTCGTTGATGTATCTATTCAACCGAGTAGTTACTAAGTCTGGCAATTCCAGCCGCAGTGGAAAGAGGGGTTTGGTCTTTGGCCACTCCCACCACCATAAGCTGGCAATCGTCCAGTTAGCAACCACGTCAACCAGCACACCGATAACTATTGCCGGGGATCCCAAGACGAGAGCAATTGGAGTCAATCGCTTGGCAAGGAAAGCCCGGTAGAGGCCCATGACTAGGATGTAGAGATACCAGAACACCCAGCAATACAGCAGGATGCCGCCAAAGACGAGCAGGACGAGCTTTATGCTGGCCATGTGAGGGCAGGCAGGGCTTTGGCAATATCAGCGATGCTGGAGGGCATAGGAGCCTTTCCAGCTTGCACTTTGACCATCAGGTCATATGCTGCTGCCCACGTGGCATCCCGCAAGTTCACGCAGGCCTGCCCTTCTGCTTTGAACCTAGCCACCGTACTGGTAGCGTAAGTGCAAGCACTCAAGATGCTGTCATAGCCGCGCTGACGGGCAAACCCGTCAAGGCTGGCTTGAATGGCGGCAACGAAGTTGGCTTCTATCTGCTCTGGTGTTGGAGCATTCTTTTCTGCCAGGATGGCTGAAGCTTCTTCGTCAGTGATGGGGACTGAGCCGGCAGGCAGTAGGTGCTCAAACTCTGCAGAGTCAAGGAAGTGCAGGGAGTTGTCAGGTGCTTTGTAGTTCATGCTGTTTCCTTAGCGAAGTTCGTACCACGTGTTGAGACCGTAACCAGAGATGACGTAACTTGCGCCAGCTGGTATGACTAGGCCACCGGCCCAATCGTAGGCCCCACCGTTGCCCTGTACGCCACCACCAAAATTAAAGGAACCGGATCCTCCAACGTTCGCAGTCATTATGTAGCTCCCAGAAACCCCTGCGTTACAGTTGATAGCAATAGAAATCGGTTTCCCTGTGGTGTTGTAGTAAGTTACCCCACCGGCCCGTGAAGCAGTCATATTTTTCCAAGTCTGGCCGTACCCAAAACTGGATAGAGCAGCAAGGGAGAGTCCACCGGCCCCTTGAACCAGAGTTGGCAATGTGGCGTACGTCCCCGCCGTGGCTTGCGTTGCGTCATAGCGCCCCACCACCCGATATGGGACGGCAGTGCGAGCAGCAGCAGAGTAAACACCAAAGCCAGCGCTTCCCGTCAAAGTGGTGGAAGCCACAGCTATGAATTGATTCGTCTGGTAAGTAGAACCAGCAGCGCCTTGAGTGCCGGTAAGCAAACTAAGAACCACAGTACCAGAAGCAACGCCAGTGCCCAGCAAACTCATTCCCAAGGCAAGGCTTCCAGTACTTGGCGTGGTCAACGTCAAGATACCAGTGGTGACTGCAATGGAGCCAGTGAAGGTGCAGCCATCGGTGATTGCCTTGGTGGTGATGACTCCGTTTTCAGACAGGTCAATACCGGCGGCAAGATTGGCAACGGCGCGCTCTAAGGTGCCGGCATTGTTCAGCACAATGTCTATCAAAGTAGATGGCGTTGCGTTGATCGCCCCCAGTGGCGTGCTGGCGGGGATTGTGAAAGCTGCGGGGGCACCAGTGACTGTGGTCACGCCGCCAAGGTTATTGGAGGCGTTGCGGAAGTCAAGAGTCATAGACACTGATGGCAGCGTCATAGACCCTGCCGATTGCGTCGGCGTGGCAATAGGCTGGAGTTGACGACCACTGCCAGCACCTACGCCGT
>CANCGK010000113.1 GCA_947377595.1 bacterium
ATTTTTTAATCTCCATGCATGTCAAAGCGCTTGTTGTCGCTTGCAATACCGCTTCAACACAAGTGCCTGAAAATAATTTTTGTGGGCTTCCGGTTTACAACGTGATCGATCCGGGCGCTGAACTAGCTGCTGCAAAAACTAAAACTAAAAAGATTCTGGTTTTAGGTACCCGAGCTACTGTTAAATCTGAAGCTTACAAAAATAAAATTTTAAAAATTGATCCAAAAATTGAAATCGAAAGTATTGCGTGTCCGTTATTTGTTCCACTGGCCGAAGAAGGCTTAGTTGACGATTCGATCACAGAACAAATTGCTAGAAAATATTTTTCAGAATTAACACTTGCCGATTTTGATACTGTTGTTTTAGGATGCACGCATTACCCGCTTTTGAAAAATACTTTACAGAAAATATTTGGAGCTCGCGTTGCATTGATTGATTCTGGCACAGCGATTTGCGAGCTTTTAAAAACTGATTTTAAAAACTTAAAATTGAAACCAAACACAACAAATAAACAAGAAAATCTGAAAATTTGTTTAACTGATTTTGGACCCCAATTCGAACATTTATCAAAGCAACTGATTAGCGCAGTGACTGTACGTAAAATTGATTTTGAAACAGTTTCCGTCATCTGACCAGTTCATTGACATGCAAAGCAGATTGAGCAGCTGTTTAAACCATTATCCTCGCTTTAAAACTATTCGAAAACGGCACCACATGTGCTTTTCATATTGATATGAAAAAAGCAAAATTCTTACTACCGATGCTCCTGTTACTTTCTGCAAGTTGTGCAAAGCTTAAGGTGTCTCAAAATAATACACCTAACCCCGAAGCCCCTCAGCAAGAACAACTTCACAAAGAATTAGTATCAACAGATATGTTTCAAACCGAAGCTCCTGAAAACGCTGAACAGTTTGATTCACCCAAAGTTGAAATTAAAACAAAATCTGGAACGTTATTATTGGGTCAAACTAAATTCAGCGCTATTAAATATTTCTATGATCAAAAACAGCATACGCTTAAAATTTTGGGTCATTTAAAAATTGAAACCAAAGAAAAAACGATTCTGACTGAAAATGATTTTGAATTGAACGGAAAGCAAAATTCAGATCAAGCTGTCATAGACATGAATGATCATGGCCGAAAACCTAATGATCCCGTTATACGTGCGAAAGTCACTTGTTTGACAATTGCTGACAATGAAGATGTCAGCTGCGAAAAAGCTCTGGTTGATTTTTTCGTCTTATTTGAAAAGCAATATTTTACTGATCAATTTGAAACGGCTCAGGCCGCAAAACCCGTCGTTGTTGAAAAACCGAAAACTAACGAATCAGTGCCACAAATTTTAAAAACAAATGAACCTATTGTCTCAGACAAGCCAGCGGCGATTATTGAAGAAACTGATTTGCAAAGCGAAGGTACCGAAGAAAGCATGGACGGACGATTTCAAGGCCAAGCCGAAACTGTCGATTTACCTGAATTTTTTAAAACAGAATCCTCTGACCAAACAAAAGCTGAAAAAGATCCAGTTCATATTCAAATCGAACAGCCAAAAACTGAAAATAAAACACAGGTTTTAAATACGAACTTCATTCAAAGTTCGTCAGGTACAATTCGACCTGTGAATCAAGCTGTCGGTTTTCCTGACAATGGCACACTCCGCAATGCCACATCACTGATGACTCAGCAGACGCTACTCAAAGAAAATTCATTTTATGCAATTTCATTTCCTACACGTGAGCGTTTTTATTCAACATTTGAAATGGCACAAATGATTTCAAAGATGGGGCACTTTTTAAATTCAAAAGTTTCTGATTTAAAATTATTTGTCGGAAATATTTCAGCCAAACGCGGTGGACATTTGAATCCACACAAAAGCCATCAAATTGGTGTCGATGCCGATATTGCCTACCCTGTCAGTTCAGCAGATCTAGCCGAGAAAACAAATTTTCCTGTTGTTGTGACACAATCAAATCGACAGATTCACAAACAAGCTTATTCTGTTGAAAAAACATTTGAATTATTTAAATTCGCATTTAAACAAAATGAATTCCCCATTGACCGAATTTTTGTTGATCGTCTGATTATTCAAGATTTATGCACCTATGCAGAAACTAAAAAAGAATTTTCGGGCGCTGACAAATTGATTGTTGAAAAAATATTTCAAAATATTGAACACGTCGATGGCCACGGCGATCATTTTCACATGAGACTCAAATGCTCAGATTCACAACCCGCCTGCAGATCCAAAGTTTACAAAAAAAATCTGGGCTGTGCGCAATTTAAATAAAAAATTCTAAGGCCAAAGGTTGATGGTTGTAATTCGAAGCCATCGATCTGCCATAAGCACCGACATCACAGATTGCGATCAAATCACCTTCTTCTATTTCTGATGTGATAAAATCTTTGTGAAAAAAGTCTGTTGATTCGCAAATGGGCCCAACGATCATATATGTTTTTTCAATATTATTTTTTTTCAGTGGCAACACGTGATGATACGCCTGATACAAACTGGGTCGCATTAAATTATTCATTCCTACATCACAGATCACAATTTCTTTGGTTTCAGTCTTTTTAACGTACTGAACTTCTGTGATCAGAATTCCACTGCGGGCGACAATAAACCGACCCATCTCGATCAAACATTGCGCTGGGAAATTTGTCAGTTCTGTTTCATAAACAGTTTTTAAATTCTGCCATTGAATTTCATCATTGGTCATGTCGTGATTTTTGTAATCAATCCCTAATCCACCGCCCAGATCTAAACGATCCAGCGATTTAAATTCTGTCTGCAAATTTAAAAACACAGGTTTTATTTTAGCCAGTGCATTTTGAAATGGTTCTGCCGTCATAATTTGTGAACCCAAATGATAACTGATTGATTTAAAAATCAGGTTTGAATTTTTACGAATTATTTCTAAACAACTTGAAATATCTTTCATTGAAATTCCAAATTTTGAATCTTGCAATGCTGTCGCAATATGAGGATGCGTTTTCGCATCGACTTCGGGATTTAATCTAAGGCCAATATGAACACTTTTATTTTTTTTTGTCGAAATATCTGAAATCCGTTGTAGCTCTGAAATACTTTCGACATTGATTTGATAAATTTCAAGATCGATGGCTTTGTCAATTTCAGATTTGGTTTTACCAACACCTGAAAAAATAATATCTGCGGCTTTAAAACCGACGGATAATGCTTTTTCAACTTCGCCGATACTGACGACATCTAAACCACAACCTGTATTTAAAAGTATTTTTAAAATTTCAGAATTATCATTCGCTTTCATCGCAAAATGCAAACGATGCAAACCATTCCATGATTTCATCCACTGAATACGCTCTTCAATTAAAATCTTTCGATATAAAATGACGGGTTTTTGATAATTTTTAATCAGGTCCGTCTGCTGAAGATCGACCCCATCAAAAAATAAATTGTTTTGTTCGTATTGAAAAAGCGTTTTTGACATTCTAAAAATTCTAGCTCATTCTGTGACCTATGAAAATATATAAATTTGGCGAAACCACATTAGGCCTACCGCTTCATGCTTTTGAATGGAAAACGGAACCTCAAAATCCACATGTTCTGATTTTAGGTGGAGTTCATGGCGACGAACCCGAGGGCGTTGTTTGCGCCCGTGGATTATTACAAAACTTTATTGAAAATTTTGATTTCAAATTAAATTTAACTTTGATTCCTGAATTTAACCCTGAGGGCGTTTTGCTAAAAACTCGCGGGAATTCAAACAAAGTGGATCTGAATCGCAATCTGCCCACAAAAGATTGGTCCCCCGTTGCGGCCACTGTTCGTTATTACCCCGGGCCTGCGGCGATGAGTGAAAAAGAAAATCAAGCACTTGTTGAATTCATAAAAACGGAACAACCCGACGTGATTTACAGTCTGCATTCATGGAAACCCATGTTAAACACAAATGGTCTTCTGCCAGAGGCCGAAGTCATTTCAAAAATGACAGGCTATGTGATTGAACCCGACATTGGTTATCCGACGCCAGGGTCATTGGGTACATACGCAGGTCTTGAAAAAAATATTCCGACTTTGACTTACGAAATCGAGCGCGATATTCCGTTTGATCAAATTTTACGAATTCATGTGCCTGCAATTTTAGCCGGTCTTAAAATCAGCGAAGGACGAAAAAAATAATGTCAAACGTAAATGAACAAAATATTGAAAATTTATTTGAAGCTTCAGCCAAGCCCGATTTTATTTTTTCAGATATCGATAAAAAATTAATTCTTTCCGTGATGACCGATCTTGATCAAGGTAAAATTCGAGTTTGTGAAAAAATCAATGCGACGTGGACAACACATCAGTGGATCAAAAAAACAATTTTATTGTTTTTTAAAACTCAAACAAATCAAATTATTTCAAATCACGAAATTAATTATTTTGATAAAGTCCCTGTGAAAAAATGGACCGGCCAAGAAGGCGTCCGCGTTGTTCCGCCTGCCATAGCACGCTTTGGTTCGTTCATTGAATCCGGAGCAATCTTAATGCCCAGCTATGTCAACATCGGAGCCTATGTCGGACGTGGTTCAATGATCGACACATGGGCCACTGTTGGATCATGCGCACAAATTGGCGCAAATGTACACTTGTCAGGTGGTGTCGGTATCGGTGGAGTTCTAGAACCCGCACAAGCTCAACCTGTCATTATCGAAGACGATTGTTTTATCGGAAGCCGCTGCATCGTTGTTGAAGGTGTGCATCTTGAAAAAGGTGTCGTCCTTGGTGCTGGAGTCACCATCACAGCATCGACAAAAATTTATGATGTCACAGGAACAGAAGTCATCACATACAAAGGCCGTGTGCCTGAAAATTCTGTCGTTATACCGGGAACTGAAAATAAAAAATTCGCTGCTGGTGAATTTGGAGTCCCTGCTGCATTAATTATCGGAAAGCGAAAAGAATCGACGAATCAAAAAACGTCCTTGAATCAAGCTCTGCGCGAATACAACGTTAGCGTTTGATTTAGTTTTATTTTTTATCGTTTTAATAATAATGCGGGATGAATTTTCAAAGTAGCCTTCGCAGGAAAATAACATCCTAAAAAAGCCAACAATAAAATGGCACTGACAACAATGCCCACAAATTCTAAATTCACCAAAGCCGGAATACTTGAATCATAATAGTAATCTGGCAAAACCTTCACTGGATAATATTGCAAATAATAACTGATTGAAACACCCACTGTCGTACCAAGAAACAATCCTGATAGCGAAATCCACAAACCCATTTTCGTAAATAACCATAGCGTTTTTTGATTTGATAAACCAAGCGTTTTAATAATTGCAATATCACGACGTTTTTGAGT
>CANCGK010000114.1 GCA_947377595.1 bacterium
GAACAACTGGAACACCAGAGGTTTGCCCATTCCGGTCCTCTCGTACTAGGAACAGCCTCTCTCAAATACCCTACGCCCACGACAGATAAGGACCGAACTGTCTTACGACGTTCTGAACCCAGCTCACGTACCGCTTTAATTGGCGAACAGCCAAACCCTTGGGACCTTCTTCAGCCCCAGGATGCGATGAGCCGACATCGAGGTGCCAAACCTCCTCGTCGATATGAACTCTCAGAAGAGATTAGCCTGTTATCCCCGGCGTACCTTTTATCCATTTAGCAATGGCCCTTCCATTCAGAACCACTGGATCACTAAATCCTGCTTTCGCACCTGCTCGACCTGTATGTCTTGCAGTCAAGCTCCCTTATACTTTTGCGCTCTACAGACGATTTCTATTCGTCATGAGGGAACCTTTGAATGCCTCCGTTACAATTTGGGAGGCGACCACCCCAGTCAAACTACCCGCCAGACAATGTCCTTCATCCGGATTACGGAAAATTGAAGTTAGATCTTCGAACGAATAAGGGCGGTATTTCAAGGATGACTCCGTTACAGCTGGCGCCATAACATCACAGTCTCCCGCCTATCCTACACGAACCTATCCAAAGATCAATGTCAAGTTATAGTAAAGGTGCACGGGGTCTTTCCGTCCAGTCGCGGGTATCCGGCATTTTCACCGGAACTACAATTTCACTGAGTCTATCATCAAGACAGCGTCCAACTCGTTACGCCATTCATGCGCGTCGGAACTTACCCGACAAGGTACTTCGCTACCTTAGGACCGTTATAGTTACGGCCGCCGTTTACTGGGGCTTCGATTCGGAGCTTCTTCTTACGAATAACCCCTCCTGTTAACCTTCCAGCACTGGGCAGGTGTCAGACTCTATACTTCCTCTTACGAGTTTGCAGAGCCCTGTGTTTTTGCTAAACAGTCGGTTGGTCCATTTTATTGAAACCTAGAAGCGCTTTCACGCCCTAGGCACCCCTTCTCCCGAAGTTACGGGGCTATTTTGCCGAGTTCCTTAATGATAGTTATCTCAACGCCTGAGTATATTCTACCCATCTACCTGTGTCAGTTTACGGTACGGTCGCTCTTAAAGCTCGCTAGCGGGTTTTCTAGTCAGCGTAGGATCAGCTGAACACACATCTTCACTAGGAATCAGAATGCTCATCACACTTCAAATCATCAACCTTGCGGATTTGCCAACAAGATCTATCTTTGTGCTTAAATTGACATCCATACATCAACTCAGCTTACCTTCCTGCGTCACCACATCACTCAAACGCTTAAGAGCGGTACAGGAATATTTAACCTGTTTTCCATCGTCTACTCCAATTGGCCTCGACTTAGGGGCCGACTAACCCTGAGTGGATGATCCGATCTCACGGAAACCTCAGATTTTCGGCGAATAGGAATTTCACCTATTTTTTCGTTACTTATGTCAACATTCTCACTTCATTGATCACGACACCTGTCTTTTCAGTCAAGCTTGTATCTATCAATGAACGCTCCCCTACCCCTGCACAAAAATGTGCAAGTCGCAAATTCGGTGGTTCGTTTAAGCCCCGTTTATTTTCAGCGCAGAAATACTTGACCAGTGAGCTATTACGCTTTCTTTAAAGGATGGCTGCTTCTAAGCCAACCTCCTGGCTGTCAGTGCGTCTCCACCTCTTTTCACACTTAACGAACACTTAGGGACCTTATTTAACGATCTGGGCTGTTTCCCTCTCGACCATGGAACTTATCTCCCACAGTCTGACTCCTGCGTTCTAAAATTATGGTATTCAGAGTTAGTAAGAATTTGGTAATCGTAATGACCCCAAAACTCAAACTGTGCTTTACCCCCATAATTCATCGCGCAAGGCTATACCTAAATATATTTCGGGGAGAACCAGCTATTTCCAAGTTTGATTAGCCTTTCACCCCTTTCCACACCTCATCCGAGCAGTTTTCAGCCTACACCGGTTCGGACCTCCATTTTATTTTACTAAAACTTCATCCTGGACATGGAAAGCTCACTTGGTTTCGGGTCTATCCCATATTACTAAACGCCCTATTCAGACTCGCTTTCGCTGCGGCTCCGTTCTTTCAAAACTTAACCTTGCAATATAGGAATAACTCGTTGACTCATTATGCAAAAGGCACGTGGTTGTGCGTACGTATACATCACTTCCACCGCTTATAGACGTTTGGTTTCAGTTTCTATTTCACTCCCCTTCCGGGGTTCTTTTCACCTTTCCCTCACGGTACTTGTTCACTATCGGTCATCAGGTAGTATTTAGCCTTATCCAATGGTCTGGACTGATTCTCACGGAATTTCACGTGCTCCATGATACTCGAGATATACATCTTATTTTACATAGGTCTTCGTCTACAAGGCTGTCACTTTCTATGGCCGCCCTTTCCAGAGCTGTTCTACTGACGTACGTAACTATAAGTTGAAGTTTGTATCCTTCAAACATGTACTCTCACTACCCCCACATCACAACGCATACAAGCTTTAACATGACATGGGTTTAGGCTTTTCCCATTTCGCTCACCACTACTACGGGAATCATATTCATTTTCTTTTCCTGGCACTACTTAGATGTTTCAGTTCATGCCGTTCGCCTTTTTACCCTATATATTCAGGTAAAAATTTCTTGGGATTGCCAAGAAGGGTTTCCCCATTCGGAAATCTTCGGATCAAAGCTCATTTGCCAGCTCCCCGAAGCTTATCGCAGGCTATAACGTCCTTCATCGCCTCCTGATACCAAGGCATCCACCAAACGCCCTTTTCAATTAGTCAAAATTTAATTTACAGTTTAAGCGATTTAATTTTATTTAAATCGAAATTGTAGTTACCCTTAACTACATTTACAAATATTTCAAAGATCACAAGAAAATTTTTTACACTCCATTTACCAACACGAAACGAAAACAATCTCATAAGAAAATAATATGGTGGAGATGAGCGGAGTCGAACCGCTGACCCTCCGCTTGCAAAGCGGATGCTCTACCAGCTGAGCTACATCCCCAAATTTCTTCACCTACAAACTCAAAATGGTGGGCCTAAGTTGACTCGAACAACTGACCTCTCCGTTATCAGCAGAGCGCTCTACCACCTGAGCTATAGGCCCAGAATAAGTTTTTAGTATCCAAGTTTAGGATTTTGTCGAATATTTTGCACACCAATATAAAAAAACAAATTTTTATCTCCCTCGAAAGGAGGTGATCCAGCCGCAGGTTCTCCTACAGCTACCTTGTTACGACTTCACCCCAATCGCTTCCCATACCATAGTCGTCCGCCTCCATAAATGGTTAGCTAAAACGCCTTCGGGTACAAAAAACTCTCATGGTGTGACGGGCGGTGTGTACAAGGTCCGAGAACGAATTCACCGCGCCGTTCTGATGCGCGATTACTAGCGATTTCAACTTCATGAGGTCGAGTTGCAGACCTCAATCCGAACTTAGATCGGCTTTAAGAGATTAGCTTACTATTACTAGTTTGCAACTCTCTGTACCGACCATTGTAACACGTGTGTAGCCCTAGGCATAAGGACCATGATGACTTGACGTCGTTCCCACCTTCCTCCTGGTTTCCCAGGCAGTCTCGCTAGAGTGCTCCCTTACGGGATAGCAACTAACGATAGGAGTTGCGCTCGTTAGAGGACTTAACCAAACATCTCACGACACGAGCTGACGACAGCCATGCAGCACCTGTGCAATTGTCTAAACCGAAATCTAGAACGATGTATCTCTACAACAATCAAAAGCATGTCAAGCCTAGGTAAGGTTTCTCGCGTAATGACGAATTAAACCACATGTTCCACCGCTTGTGCGGACCCCCGTCAATTCCTTTGAGTTTTAATCTTGCGACCGTAGTCCCCAGGTGGATCACTTATCGCGTTAGCTGCGACACTAAGCCTGCAAGCAAGCCTAACGTCTAGTGATCATCGTTTACAGCGTGGACTACCAGGGTATCTAATCCTGTTTGCTCCCCACGCTTTCGTACCTCAACGTCAGAAATGGACCAAGAAGCTGCCTTCGCCATCGGTGTTCCTCTCGAGATCTACGCATTTTACCGCTACTCCGAGAATTCCACTTCTCTCTTCCACTCTCTAGCTTCTTAGTTTCAATCGCCTACCTCCAGTTAAGCCGGAGAATTTAACAATTGACTTAAGATGCCGTCTACGTACCCTTTACACCCAGTAATTCCGAATAACGTTTGCACCCCTCGTATTACCGCGGCTGCTGGCACGAAGTTAGCCGGTGCTTTCTCTAGTGGTACCATCATCCCTCGTTTTTATTCGAAACGAGTCTTTTTTCCCACTTAACAGAAGTTTACAATCCTAAGACCTTCATCCTTCACGCGGTGTCGCTGCATCAGGCTTTCGCCCATTGTGCAATATTCCTCACTGCTGCCTCCCGTAGGAGTCTGGACCGTATCTCAGTTCCAATGTGGCCGTTCACCCTCTCAGGCCGGCTATCCATCATCGCCTTGGTGAGCCTTTACCCCACCAACTAGCTAATAGAACGCAAGTTCATCTTTCAGCGACAGCAAGAGGCCATCTTTCTCCACCATGTTAATGGTGGACGTATGCAGTATTAACCTTAATTTCTCAAGGGTATCCTTCACTGAAGGGGAGATCCTCACGCGTTACTCACCCGTTCGCCACTATACTCATTCCGAAGAACTTTCTCGTTCGACTTGCATGTGTTAAGCACACCGCCAACGTTCATTCTGAGCCAGGATCAAACTCTTCATCACAAAATTTTCTGTGATATTTTAAAATTGACAAAAATCCTAAACTTGGAAATTTTTATTACCAAATTTCTTATGAAATTTCAAAGATACATTTAAGTTCCTGCTTGAGCGTAACCACACTCTCAAACAAGAGATATAATCATATTATAAAGAAGAGAAAATTGCAAAGAAAACTTTTTAATTTCTGCGACTTACATTTATTCGAATTGATAGATCAGATAGATCTAATCAATCGATAAATTTTTATGCTTTCAAACTTAAACTACGTTACCAACGTTAAATAATCTTACAGCATATATTTCTAAATTGCAAATTTTATTTTCAATTTATTTTTATCACAACTACTCAATATTTTTTGTAGTTGCATGCGCTATATATTACTTTTCAATTGCTACGTGAATTAACAATACATCAAATATTGTTGAATTGCAAATTTTATTTTCAAATTAAACAAGATTGATACGTTTTACAAATCTCTATACATGAGATGTATATACTTCTTAAATTACTATACATTATATGTAGTCAAAAACGCTCGTATTATTTTTTCACTCTATACCAAACAGATCAATACACAATATTAAAAATGAATAGAAGCATCAATAACAAAAAATTTTGATAATCCCAGAAAAAAGCCCCGTATATATTCATCAAGAAATACATACGGGGCTTTACATTAAAATATACGATCAGTTGATCAACTTATAAATTCTTTTTTAGTCCATTGCATAGGATCAATAGCAACATTACCAACACGAATCTCCCAGTGCAAATGATAGCCATTTGCATAACCAGTCTTACCCATAGTTCCAATCGGATTGCCTTTTTTTATTTTTTGACCAACTTGAATATTTGCATAATCTTCTAAATGAAAATACATACTCAAAATTCCCCAACCATGATCAATGACAATAGTATTTCCACTATGTACATAACGTTCTTTTAACACTACAACCCCAGACTGTGATGCCCACACAACACTACGAGGAGCCGAAGCTACCATATCCAAAGCTTTATGCACATAACAACCACGCTCTTGAGCGATACGTGAAATACCAAATTCTGTTGTAATTGCAGTCATCGCAAGAGGAATTTCAAAAACACCTTGCCACATCTTTTCTTGAATTGATTGCAAAGTCAACTCTTCCATCTTGCTTTCAAAATCTTTTTCTGATAATTGAGTAAATTCACGTTCACGATCAAGAGCTCCAGAAGGAACATGCAATGTTTTTTTCTTAAACGCAAAGGAATTAACCTGAAATGTTGACTGCAAGTTAAAATCATTTCCGACATGATCTGTAATCGCTACAGAAAATGCATAATCTGATGGATGCTGATCGCAATCAGTTGGAATAAACGTTTCATAGACTAAAGAGCCATTTGACTCTGGATATGCAAAATATTGACGAGCAAGAGCTGTAACAACCGCTTGCTTAATTGGTTTATTCACTTGAAACTGTACATGCAAACATCTGCCTTGCAAAACTTTATAATCAGAGGCAGGTTTTATAAACCCTGCTTGCAACTGAGCATTATCAACATAAAAAATTTTATCAATCTCTACTTTGTTTTTATGTCGCGCGCCACTGACAACAATAAATTTAATATGATGCTTTCCGTTTTCAATTGCATCAACTGAATATGAACAAGGTAATTCAAAATGAGCACGAGACACTGGATAATGAGCAACCTGCTTACCGTCAATTAAAACAGTACATGTTGCAATTTTATAAGGATGATCAGCGGTTATCTTAGCCATCAATTTACCTGCAAAATAATTTTCATCAGATAAACCATCGATAACAACAATCGGATCTTGAGTATTGTAATAATATAAATAAATACTATGTCCAATATACCAACTCAAAAAGCCAATAATAATTACTCCAATATATTTTGTGTATTTGATCATGCGATCGTCCTTACGAATGAAAAATAGAGATAACATTTAGATACAATTAAGCATGTATCAAGATACCTGAATTTCAAGAATAAATAAAATTGTTGCATTTAAAAGATAAATTCTTGTATACCTGAATCCAATTATTGAAAAAGGAAAGAAATCTCATGGACAATTCATTACTATCAAAACTGATTATTTTATGTTTATGCCATGTAACATTTTTACATCATACTATCATCGCAAGTAACTCAAATACTCAATGGCCTATTATCACAAGGACTTCAAAAAATAGCTTACCAGAAGAATTACAAAAAGAAGCTGCGAATGTAAAACTATCAATTTTACAACCTTCACCTGACGACCTTTCGAAATTATATCAATCATATCCCAATGGATCTGTACTATTTCCAGATCATCCAGACATTGCATTAAAATTTAATACCATGATTGAAGGAATAAAAAAAAATCCACAAGTTATAGAATTTTTTAGAAAAATTCATATCAATGCTCTGAATAAAATATATGAACATTGCATGAAAATATACGTCAACTTTAATCTTACCAATCCTGGATGCAACCAAACAACTCAAGAGCCGACTGCAAACGTTGCTGCCTATCTTACAGATCAAGCAATCTATACAACAAATAAAAAAAAGTTACTGATGAATCATTTTATGAATATAATCCAAGCTCAATTTGGAGCTTCTATTGTATCTTACATAAAAACAACTCCGCCCGATATGGCCGTTGCTTTTGGAACTTTATTTATCACTAATGATAATGGAATCAACTTACAACAATTCACACAGCCTCAATCTGATCAGGCAATTATCGCTCAACAAAATACATATCTAGAATTTTTACAAAATTATATAATTTTTTTTAAAGCTTATACCAATTTATTAACTCAAGCAGACTCTACAGGTACAAATCAATACTATCTGACTGCAAAAAAAATAGCCTTGCTTCCTACTTTGAGCTCAATGAACCCTGCTATGTTTTTTTATGACAGTCAATCAATGAGATCAATACAGTTTATTCCTTTTGTTGCAGGAACTATTCCTACAAAATCTCAATTGATTCCATGGGCTGAAAGCATCGTCAATGCCGCAGAAAAAAATACATTACAAAATGGACACCCAATAGCTTATTTTAAAGATGCTACAGGCAAGAAAACAGCGGAAAAAAACAAAGCTCAATCATTATTTCTATTAACAGAAGTAGGAAGTTCTTTATTTGAACA
This sequence comes from bacterium, assembly GCA_947377595.1. Lineage (GTDB taxonomy): Bacteria > Babelota > Babeliae > Babelales > Chromulinivoraceae > Chromulinivorax. Next base: position 7,895 of record CANCGK010000114.1, read on the forward strand.
AGAACTTTTACCGCAACCTACATGGCTTAATAATCAAAACGGCTGCATACGAGTTTTACAAGGTTGCCTAGGAGATCCTTCAGCTCTTGTTGGTTTAGGTATTCTTGATGAAACTTTAGAAAAAATTATAGAAAAAGCTCTTGATCATAAAAATTCAAAATCATCTGACTCCTCACGAGAAAAGAAAAAATAGCATGATAAAAAAATATAATTTCATATTTTTTTGCTTTTTAATCGCAGGATGCATGCAAAAAAAAGAGTCAAAATTTTCATCTACGCCGTCACATAAACAACCTGCTTTACCAGAAAACATCGTCTTGATGCATCATAATTCTGAACAAGATAATGTTCATATTCAATTTTTAGAAGAAATGTTGACCTATAAAAATATCAGTACATTTGCAACAGATGCATCTATTCAAATACTTGCATCACAAGGCGCATCAATGGCTAATGCTCATATAACAACTCAAGGTCAAATGCTGGCAAATAAAATAAACAAAGATAGTCAAACTCTCCAGACAAGCATGCAATCTTTTCAAAATAAAGCACAAGTTGACCAGCAAGAGAAATTACAAAATATTACTCATGCCTTTTCACAAGCAATACAAAATGAACAAGCTGCAACAGCACAAGCAAGTGTAATTTCAAACATGCAATTAGATTATCTTCAAAAAAATATCAGCTCTGCGCAACCTCAACAAAACTATCTTTTTAGTCAAATTCAATTTGATCAATTATTCAGTCAAGGCACTATGTTAACTCCAAATGGAGCTGTATGGAAAAATCCATTTTCTGTAGGTGATTGGGAATATGAAAAAGAGAATAATAGTTTTTGGCAATATCAAATTATGCCTATTACCAATACAACGACAGGCTCATCGGCTCAAGCTGAAAACAATGCTATTTTTACAGAATATGTTACAACGAAAGAACAGTACAATATTACAGGATCGATCACAATTTATTATGCTCAATCACCTTTTTTCATTGGTATACTTTGCAATAAAGCTCGATGGATTTCTGGCGATTTTCAGTCAATTCGCAAAGCCAGAATGATTGGTGTTTATGGAAAAAATCCAACAGATATAGGAGTATATTTTGCAGAACAATACACTATGAATGCAGAACAAATGAAAAAATACCCAAATGATGACCCAACTCAAACACCTCTACAACAAATCATTAACAATAAAGTTGATAAAAAAGTAAGCATTCCTGCAGACGTTTTTATACATGTTAACGATGAACCAGTCACTATTAATTTTGACATCGTAAATTCTCCGAAAAAATTATCTTGCACCCTAACAATAGCTGGACAAGAAGCTATGAATTTTTCTGTCAATAATCTTGATCCTTCTATGTACATGCATCATGGCATTGGTTTTATAAGCCCTGGCGCAATAGCTCAATTTAAACTCGCTCAACCTCAAGATCTTCTATTTACTGATCAAGCTCTTTTAAACTTTAAGGATTAAGATCATGAAAACAAAAATCCTCTCTCTTCTTTTTTTATTCTTGCATACATATGAAACACGAGGAAAAGAAGCTGCTTTAAAAAAACCAGTTGCACAAAAACAACAATCTACGCAGACATCGCCCAACAAAAATACAAAAAATATCACTCAGGATGAAAATCAAATAATTTCATCAGTTTTTACTCAAAATATGCCTACAACCTCTATCTATGAATCAATTATCGAAGAAATATATGGTCAAAAAGGGCTTGGTCTTTCACGAGAACATGTAACTCATATCAAAAATAGCTATTGCTATCTTGAATTTTTGGTCAAGCTCGAAAAAGTAAAAAAAGATCCTCAATATGCAATATATCAAACAACTGATTTTAAAAATTTTATAGAACCATCATCAACCACCAACGCACTTATGCCTACAGAAGAATTAACTGAAAGTCCTGCTTGGAAATCTATACAAATCACTAGTCAAGACCTTATGACAAGCGCACCTTGGCAAAATTTTATCAAAGCAATGATATGCGATAGTTTTGATAATGACACTACTTTTATTGTCGATACGACTCAAGCTAATAATCAATTGTTTCCTTATTTACCTAACATCGAAATGAGTTATCAAGATACTCATTTTACCAGCTTGCAATTATATCAAGAATCATTACAAATCCAATCATTATTGCAAGATCAACAAAGACAAGTCTATCTTAACCAGATTCAAGACTGGCAAGTATCTACATCAAAATTATTTAATGTCATAACTCTTTTTAAACAGCAAGATTTTTATAATTTTACTCATAATCAAACTGCAATATCATCACAAAAAAATACTGTCGTAATTCCAAGTCAAATTCGTCAAGACATTGTCTGCTATTTTATGTTTATGCATATTCAAAAAATCATAGAAACTTACATAACCATTGAAAACATTTCAG
>CANCGK010000115.1 GCA_947377595.1 bacterium
ATCGTGCATGAAGTCCTGTGGACCGCCGACGTCCCACAGCGTGACAACCACGTTGCGCTCGACGCCCTGCGGACGTGGCGGCATCGGTGGCACGGCGCCGGATGCGACTTTACGGGTCCAGTCGGCCATGGTCTTGGCCATACCGTCTATGCCGAACTGCGCGAAGGCGGCCTGCATGCTGCCGCCACGCACGCCGAGCGTGGTCCGGTATTTCCAGGCTTCTTCATGGGTATCGAAATTCAGTGCGCTCATGTGGTCGAGCGTGCGGGTGGTCTTGGTGCCGAGTTCGTGGCAGAAGTTGCAATCCTTCTTGAAGCGGTGCATCCAGTCAGCCTGGCTCTGGATGGTCGGCAGGAAGCCATTGCCACCGGCAGCAAGCGGTCCGGTGCCCGGGAATTTGTCTTTGGCGGGGGGTTCCAGCAGCGACAGCCAATAGTCGCTGGGATAGACCTTGGCAGCGTCTTTCGGATCCTTCGCTGTCTCGGCTTTCAACTCGAGTTTGGTATCACCGACGCGACCCTTGACCTTGGCGGAGTCCAGCAGGCCGAAACCCCGCACCCACACGTTGAAGGTGTAGTTCGGCAACTGCGGCAGCGTGAAGCGGCCCTGGTCGTCAGTCACCACGATCTTGATGAAGGGGGTATTGGTCTCCTTGGTTTCGGCGATGACCCACACACCGGCTTCGGGACCTTTGTCACTGGTGACAGTGCCACTGATGAACCCTTCGGGATACGCGCGTTTGGCGGTGCCGGGTGTCGGGGCCTGTGCCAGAACCACGCTCGCCACTGATGCCAGAACGAGTGCGGCGCCCGCACGCAAGAGCTTATTCATATTTCCTCCTCGGGTGGCCATGACAGGAGAATTACACGGTTTTTATGGGGGAATTCCGGTCGAAGTGACACGGAAAGGCCGGTCATGGAAGGCCGGGAGTATAACCGAACTTAATTTCAGGAACAGCCTGAAATGCTTGGGTGTCACAATTGCTGCAAGATGCAGATATCGATGGCCTTCATGCCTGGTTTTGGCGCTAAAATGCCACGCTCGCAATCCGACGGCAGTCATAACAGGCAGTCATTACAAGAGGTCCGCATGCCGAACAAAATTTCCGCCAGCAACCTGCAGATTTCACAGGTGCTTTACGATTTCATCGAAAAGGAAGCCGCGCCCGGCACCGGTATTGAACCGAGGGCATTCTGGGCTGCGATGGGCAAAATCGTTGACACGCTGGCACCTCGCAATCGTGCGCTGCTGAAAAAGCGCGATGAGTTGCAGGCCAGCATTGATGAATGGCATCGCCAGCATGATCGCGCTTATTACTTTGCGCATCGTGATGAATACAAAAAATTCCTGCAGGACATCGGCTATCTGGTGCCGGTGGGCGAAGATTACAAAATCACCACGCGCGGCAATGATTACGAAATCGCCATAGTCGCAGGGCCGCAGTTGGTAGTGCCGGTGATGAATGCGCGCTATGCACTCAACGCAGCGAACGCGCGCTGGGGCAGTTTGTTCGACGCGCTCTACGGCACCGACGTGATTCCTGAAACCAGTGGCGCCACCCGCACTGCCACCTACAATCCGTTGCGCGGCCAGAAAGTCATTGCCTATGCCGACGAATTCCTCGATCAGGCGATTCCGCTCAAACGCGGCCGCCATGAAATGGTGCAGCAATATCGTCTGGCCAATGAAAACGGCCACATCGTTCTGGAAGTGGAATTGAAAGACCACACCATCACCGGCCTGTGCCAGCCCGACAAACTGATCGGCTTCCAGGGCGGCTTCTCCTCGCCTTCTACCTTGCTGTTCGCCAACCACGGCCTGCATCTGGAAGTACAACTTGATGACACCAACCTGATCGGCAAGCAGCATCATGCCGGTGTGAAAGATGTGTACATGGAATCGGCGATGACAACGATCCAGGACTGCGAAGACAGCGTCGCCGCCGTGGATGCCAGCGACAAAGTCGCGGTCTATCGCAACTGGCTCGGCTTGATGAACGGCACGCTGCAGGAAAATGTGGCCAAGGGCACCAAAACCATCGTGCGCAAACTGAATCCTGACCGCGTCTACAAAGGCACCAGCGGTGAAACCGTGATCATGCAAGGGCGCAGCTTGTTGCTGATTCGCAATGTCGGCCACTTGATGACAACAGATGCAATTCTTGATCGCGAAGGCCGCGAAATTCCTGAAGGCCTGATGGACGCCATGGTCTCATCACTGTGTTCGCTGCACGACATCAAAGGCAACAGCCCGGTCAAGAACAGCCGCGAAGGCAACATCTACATCGTCAAGCCCAAGATGCACGGCCCGGAAGAAGCGCAGTTCTGCAACGATCTGCTTGATGCTGTGGAAGATGCACTCGGCCTTAAACGCAACACCATCAAGGTCGGTGTAATGGATGAAGAGCGCCGCACAACCGTCAACCTGAAAGAATGCATTCGTGCCGTCAAAGACCGCGTGTTCTTCATCAACACCGGCTTCCTTGACCGCACCGGCGACGAAATCCACACCAGCATGCAAGCCGGCCCGTTCCTGCCGAAAGATGCCATCAAGAACCAGCCGTGGATCGGCGCCTATGAAAATTCCAACGTCGACATCGGCGTTGCCACCGGCTTCACCGGCAAGGCGCAGATCGGCAAAGGCATGTGGGCCAAGCCCGACATGATGGGCGACATGATGGCGCAGAAAGTGGTGCATCCGAACATGGGCGCCAACTGTGCATGGGTGCCCTCGCCTACTGCCGCTACTTTGCACGCGATTCATTACCACCAGATCAACGTGGCGCAAACCCAGCGTGAACTGTCGAGCCGCGAGAAAGCCAGCGTCGATACCATTCTGATGATTCCGCTGATGACAGAAAACAATCTGACACCGGAACAGATCCAGAAAGAAATCGACAACAACGCCCAAGGCATTCTCGGTTATGTAGTGCGCTGGGTTGATCAGGGCGTGGGCTGTTCGAAAGTGCCTGATATCAATCATGTGGGCCTGATGGAAGACCGCGCCACCTTGCGTATTTCCAGTCAGCACATTGCCAACTGGTTGCTGCACGGCATCTGCAGCAAGGAGCAGGTGATGAGCACGCTCAAGCGCATGGCCATTGTGGTTGACCAGCAGAACGCGGCTGACTCGCTCTACAAGAACATGGCGCCCGGCTACGACGGCATTGCGTTCCAGGCTGCCTGCGACCTGGTGTTCAAAGGGCTTGAAC
>CANCGK010000116.1 GCA_947377595.1 bacterium
CCCAATTTTTGCGACAGCGGCTCGGCAATCATGCGCGCAATGATGTCGCTTGCGCCGCCTGCGCCAAAGGTGACGATGAGCTTGATCGGCTTTTCTGGATACGCCGCCATGGCAAGATTCGACAAGGTGAGCATGCCCACGCCAACCAACATTGCCAGCTTAGATGTTTTTAAAAAACGCATGATGAACTCCTTAAAAAATCAGAAGAGAATTTACAAACTTGACGTCACGCCACCATCGACGTAAAGCGTAATGCCATTCACAAAGCGCGATGCATCGCTAGCAAGGTACACGGCTGTGCCGACCAAGTCTTCCACATTGCCCCAGCGCTTGGCTGGCGTGCGGTTGAGCAACCACGCGCTAAACGCTTCGTCTTTGACCAGCGCCTCGGTAAGCTCGGTTTTAAAGTAGCCAGGGCCAATCGCGTTCACGTTTAAACCTAGCGGCGCCCAATCAATCGCCATGCCTTTGGTCAGCATCTTCACTGCGCCTTTGCTGGCGGCGTAAGGCGCAACGCCAGGGCGACCCAGTTCGCTTTGTACCGACGCAATATTGATGATCTTGCCGCTCTTCCTCGTAATCATGCGCTTGGCCACGCTGCGCCCGACCATGTACACGCTATCAATGTTGGTACGCATGATGGCGTGCCAGTCTTCGTCTTTGAATTCGTCGAGGCGCGCGCGGCGTGTCATGCCAGCGTTGTTCACCAAGATATCAATTGCGCCAATGTCTGCTTCAATTTTCGCGATGCCTTCTTCCACCGCCACCGCATCAGTCACGTCAAATGGCACGGCATGGGCGTGAATGCCCTCGTTCGATAAGAGCATCGCTGCGTGGCTGAGCTTGTCGGTGTCGCGACCATTGAGCACCACAGTTGCACCAGCTTGTGCGAGACCCTTCGCCAGCGCAAAGCCAATGCCCGTGGATGAGCCTGTAATCAGCGCAATGCGTCCCGTGATGTCGAATTGTTGGAGGATGGGGTTCATAAGCGTCTCTCGTTTAGATGTTGAATTTTAGGCGGGTACGAAAAGATGATCTGGCGCTAGCCCTTGCCAGTAGCGATCTAGCGCCATGGTGTAGCCACGCTCGATGGCGCGTGTGGTTCGCGGCGTATCAAAGAGCGGGCTGGTTTCTCGTGCCACCGCAAGTTTATTTTTGATGGCAGCATAGTGCTCGGGATTTTTTGCAAGCGCCACGGCGCGTGCTTCGTAATCTGCCCAGCTGGTCGTGATGAGTTCGTCCAGCCCTAGTGTGTGCAAAGGGCTAGCGGCCATGCGACTAATCATGGCCTCGCCTTGAAGCGTGAGCAGCGGCAAGCCCATACGCAGCACATCGCTAGAGGTGGAGCCTGCGTTATAAGGGAATGTGTCGAGGAACAAATCAAAGGTTCTGTAACGCGCCAAGTAGTCTGGGATGCTGGGCAGGCGGTTGGCAAAAATGAGGCGCGATTGTTCGATACCGCTTTGGTCGGCTGCTTGGCGCAAATTGTTTTGTGCGATATCGCTGTGTGAGGCGAGCACCAAAACACTGGTCGGCGCAGCGTGCAAGATGCGCATCCAGCTCTCAAACACTTGTGGCGTGATTTTGTAGGTGTTGCAAAAACTGCAAAATACAAAGGCATCACTTGGCAAGCCTAGTGACTGCCGCGCTGGTGTTTGATCCGACGCAATGCGCTGCCTGTCACTGATTTGGAAGCAGTGCGGTAAGTACAAAACTTTTTCGCTGTAGTCGCCCCTAGCCGATTCGGGGATGAGCAATTGGTCGGCAATGACGTAGTCCACATTGAGTGCTGCTGTGGTGGCCGAGTAGCCCAGATATTGAATCTGCACGGGCGCGACGCGAGCCATTAAAACGGACGTGCGACCGTTTTGCGTCAGGCCAGTCAAATCGACCGCTACGTCAATAGCCATATGCCTTGCCAAAGAGATCACCTCTTCTAGAGGTTTGTTTTTAATATCGATAAAGCTATCAAAAGCAGCTCTCATTCTGACAAGGTAGGGATCATCAGCGGGTGCAAAGCCGCTAGAAAAACCGATGAGTTCAAAGCGCGTTTTATCATGCAGCTCGAACAGCTCCGCTGTCAGATACGACACGGGATGCGTTCCAAAATCCGCTGAAAAATAAGCGACACGAATCTTTTGGTCTCCGACTTTTGGGACAGGCAGAAAGGGCGGTAAGTTTTCAATGACGGGACTCTCGCGCATCCACAGCGCGGCAGCTTTGCGCTGTACCAGCGGTGAGCCAGAGAACGACACAACTTGAAAAGGAGGGCAGGTTTTTTGCCCTGCCAGCACGCGTGATTCGATCTGCGCCATCAGCGCATCCAGCCCCTGCCAATCGCAAATACGCATCTTGGTGTTGAGCACATTACCAAGGTAGACGCTGGGGTCAGCCATCAAGGCGACGCCGCGCTCGTAATGCGGCAAAGCCATATGGTGCAGACCGTACGCTTGGTAGGTCGCGCCTAGGTTGAAGTGCGCATCGCCATGCGTGGGATCGAGTTCGATGGCGCGCTCGTAGCATGCACGAGCCAGCAGAACTTCCCCTGCGTGCATGTGGGCATTGCCTTGTTCGAAGTGAGCTTGAGCACTCAACGTTTATGCTTCTCTTAGAACGTTCCTGGAAAGCCGCCGCCATCAATCAATACATTTTGTCCATTGATGTAGCTAGCGTGTTGGCTGCATAAAAATGCGCAAGTCGCGCCAAATTCGGCTGGTGTGCCAAGGCGTTTGGCGGGGTGGCTGTTGATGCGTGCCGCACGGACTTCGTCCAAACTTTGGCCAGATTTTTTAGCCTGAGCCGCAAAGTTGCTCACGATACGGTCAGTATCAAAAATGCCTGGCAAGAGGTTGTTAATCGTCACGCCTTTCGCGACCATGCCACTACGGGCCACGCCAGCCACAAAGCCCGTGAGGCCACTGCGTGCGCCGTTGGATAAGCCCAAAATATCAATGGGTGCTTTGACTGCGCTAGATGTGATGTTGATGATGCGTCCAAAGCCGCGAAGCGCCATGCCATCGACCGTGGCTTTGATCAGCTCAATCGGTGTGAGCATATTGGCATCCACTGCGGCAATCCACATGTCGCGGTTCCAATCACGGAAGTCACCTGTAGGCGGCCCGCCTGCATTGGTGACGACGATGTCGTAATCTTTGTGCGCTGCAAACACGGCTTCGCGTCCAGCCGAGGTGGTGATGTCGGTCGCGACCGCTTGCACAGTAACAGCAGGATTGATGGCGCGCAGCTTGGCTGCAGCCGCATCTAGCGTCTCAGCGGTACGCGCCACGATGACGACGTTCACGCCTTCCTTAA
>CANCGK010000117.1 GCA_947377595.1 bacterium
CGAAGCAGCATGGTCCGCGTCCTTCGCCAGAGCAACCGAGTTCATGGCTAGTGTACCTCTCCTCTGCTCAGCTGGATCCTTGGCCAATTCCTGTTTGCACCACATGCTCGAGCCAGTGTCGAGACATATACCAGGCATGCTGTCCAAGGTCGACGACAAGCGAGAGGTGCTTGCATGGTCCACCACCGCCCCCTCCTCTGTTCCTCCCTCTCCTACCCAACATGATCTGTGTGTTCCTATTGATGAGAGCAAGTCTGAGGCCCTCGTCTGTCGCCTGACTCAATGTGACCCTCTCGGCCTTGCTTACCATCGCAGCCATCACTTCAAGGCTTCAGGACACATCTATGACTCTCCTTCTTCTATCCCTGCCCTTCACACCTCTGACGCTGCCTACCGCACTTGCCTATCTCTACGTCTTCTCATGAACCCTGTGCAACTGGGTCCTAACAAGGTCGCTGAGTGCAGGCAGTGCGGTCGGAATGAGACCATGTTCGATCCTCGCTTCCACGCCCTGTCCTGCATGCAACAACAAGCCAGAAGCATTGCTCGACACGACATCATCCAAGGCGCCATCCACAGCTTTCTCACTCGCACTCTGGGCCGCGAACACGTGCACGACCCCAAGCAACTCAAGGGCGAGCTTGGCGGAGAAGTCAGGCCGGACATCCAAGTCAAGATCAATGGCAGAATGTACCTCCTCGACATCACCGTGGTCTCTCCAGCCTGTGCCAAGCATCTCAACCATGGTAGCGCCGACAAGACAGGAGCAGCAGCAGCAGCCGCGGCCAAGGACAAACACACCAAGTACGCATCAGCCCTTCGCCACAACGGTTTCTCTCCGAATCAATTCTTCCCTCTCGCGTTCGAAACCTCGGGCTTCGCAGACCCTGGCGTCGGTGACTTCATCCAGCTCATCCAATCGACTATCCCTCCACTCAAGGCCAAATCATTCAAGGCCGATGTCAAGTTCCTCATGGCTCGAATCCAGACCATCATCGCGGAGGGTGTGTACTTGAAGACTCGAGAGTTCCTGCAAACGTGTCAGAGCTTGGACGTCAAGGACTACCCCGTAGTGGCCGACCACGACCCGGACGATGAGCAGACCTTTCGCCAGATATTCTCTCGTTCACTTCGCCAAGAGACTCACGGAGTGCCTGTATTCGAGGAAGAATCTACAGCTCCATCAGATGCAGCAGATCTCAACTTTTCACACGAGAGACTCTCCCAGGACACCCCAGCTCACCGTCTTGGCCGAGCATGTCAATCGGCTATGCGCACTACCTCTTCTTCTACCTCACCACCACTACTACTACTACCACCACTACCACCACCGATCAAGGGTCCCCAGCCTCGCAAGATTACTTTCCAGCTCGAGAACGGACAGCCGGTCCCGTCACCGCCTCTACGGAAGTCCCGTATCGCCACACCATCCTCTCCTACCTCTCCTACCTCTACATCCTCTCCAACTTCAACTTCAACCCCTACCCCACTACCATCTCCCCTTGCCTCTCGACTTGCTTCTACTTTCCCTGCATCGCTTCCTAGTCGAGATAACACGATGAGAGTATCCAGCGCTGATCATCTCCGAACCTCTCGTTACCAAGGCCCCCTGGAAGCTGAACTCACCGCGCTGCAACAATGTCTCGCCTGCAGAAAACACAAGGCATTGCTGAAGCCTCCTGTCTCTCCCATCAACATCGACATGACAGTGGAGAAGTTTCAACGTGTCAAGCCTGGAGGGTGGATCAACGACGAGATCATCAACTATCACGGTGGCATGCTCCAGGCTCGCACGGACCTGATCGCTGACCTCACCAAAGGTCCGCGGAGCCACTTCTACTCCTCTTTCTTCATGGAACGTCTGCTGATCACCGACAAAGGATACAAGTTCGCCAACGTGGAGAGATGGTCGAAGAACTTCGACATCTTCTCCATGGACAAGCTCTACTTCCCCATCAACATCTCCAACACTCACTGGGCCCTCGCTGTGATCTTCATCTCCACCAAGCAGATCATCTACTACGACTCCCTTCATCGAGATGGCACTGAGTATGGCGAGGCTCTCAAGCTCTGGCTCGTGGACTCTGGCCACCAACGCAAGATACAAGTGACCTCGTCGCAGTGGACCTTCTCCAACTTCGCCACCGCTCCCTCTCAAGAGAACAACAGCACGGACTGTGGAGTGTTCTGCATCATGTTCGCAGACTTCATCTCCGACAACCTCCCTCTGAACTTCAAACTCAAGGACATGCCAGCCTTTCGAGTCAAGATCGGAGTAGATATTCTCCGAGGCCACTACACCTATCCTCTCCCTCTACCCTTTGATGAGCCTCTTCCATCTCTACTCTCTTCTTCTTCTTCTTCCTCTTCCTCTTCATCTTCTTCTTCATTGTCATTGTCCACATCACTCACTATGACTACACCTGCACCTGCACCTGCACTCACAATTCCCACTGCACCTGCACCTGCTCTCACACTTCCAACTGCACCTGCACCTGCACCTGCTCTCACACTCCCATCTGCACCTGGCCCTACTTTCACCTCTGCTCATGTCACATACGCTGCCATGACTGCCAAGGACACGTCACCTGTGAAGACCAAGATCCGCAGCCCTGTGGTGGCGACAACACCTCCACGAGCACGATCACCCACCCGGATCGTTGTGGAAAATACAAGATCACCCGTCTCCTCGCCAGATCGAGTCCACCACCCGGAAAGCGAGTGGACGTTAGTCAGGAAACACAGTTCAACCAAGAAGACATCACCTCGACCCACATCACCTCGTCCATTCACCAAGCCAAAGTCACTCACACCCTCACCTCCTCACTCCACCACTACCTCGTCTACCCCTACCTCTTCTACCTCTACCTCAACCACTACATCACACCTCAATCTCTCCACCAGTCTCGTGGCAGAGGCCCCTTCGGGGACCTCTGCTGAGGCTGGTGAACCTGTCATCACACAAGCTGCATTTCCTCCGTCTCCACTCTTGTGTACAACCCACTCTCTGGCAGGGGCCCCTTCGGGGACCCCTGCGGAGGTGGGTCCTCCTTCCTCTCCCATCACTCAACTGCCACCCACTCTACCACCTTCCACTCCCGACCACACCACCACACGACCGGACCCACCACCTCTACACCCCAAGTTCTTGGAACGCAGTCCCAGCCCGCCACCGCTGCCAAGGACGCGTTCTGTTCTCAAGCGGACCGGTGAGACTCCAGTCGACGCCATATCCACCACCTACCGAACCAACACCCG
>CANCGK010000118.1 GCA_947377595.1 bacterium
TTGATAACTCATATCGATAAATGGTTATTTTTCTTAAAAAAAGCTCATGAACAAATTAATATCCCAGCAGCTTATGATAATACACCAACGATACGCCAAGCGTTTCATGCTTTGGAACGATGGAATTGGAAGCCAGAACGCATTGCAGCGTATGATAAAGAGGTTATGGCTTTTCAGATCGAATTGACACAAGATCTTGTAGATTTGCAAGAAAAAAATCACCTCAATGCTCAAATTCAAGAGCTTAAGCAAGGCGTTGAAGATGCTTTGCATCAAGGCGCTGTACAAAAAGCTGAATTGATAGCTATGAATTTATTACAAAATAATATTGATATGCATGTTATCGTACAATCAACAGGATTGACGATCGAACAGATTCAAGCGTTGAAAAAGCAGTAGCTGACGATTGTACACAATTTTTTATATATTGCCGGTGATTATTTTACAGAATAGTCTCCGGCTTTTTTGTATCTTCAATCATCATAAAAATGGGGCCCTGAGTTGTTACACTCAAGACCCCATGATCGATAATATCAAGTAATTATCTAGTTGTTATTGATGCAGATATTGGAGTAGATACATTTCCATCTAGATCTACGCTGACAATATAATATGTATAGCTTGTGCTATGGTTTAAAAAATTATCATAGCAAGTCAATTCATTATCTGCGCTTATTGTTGCAAGTAAATCAGTTAATCCAGAATTTTTATAAATTCTATATGCTGCAACTAAGTTACCATTATCTGGAGCAGTCCATGTAATTTTGTTAATATAGTTTGTATAGTTTGTGTATGCAATTGATCCAGTAGTCAAAGCAATAGAAGCAGGTGATTGCACCGAACTTGAAACTCCAATTAATAAAACTTGTAAACTGTTGTTAACAGAATCGCAAAAATAACCAGTTTTACCATCTGCTGCAATTGCACCAGCACTTAAAACATCATAAGTAGTATTTTCTACTGTACCGATAACACTATTATAACTTAATGACGATGATGTTGGATCAACATTAATTACACTTAAATAAAAAGCTGAATCATTAGAAACATATGCAGTTGTACCAGAAATTACAATTGCACAAGGATGATTAAATGTTAGACCTGAGTCAGTTACAACACCAGTTACCGCAGCTGATGCAGGTGTTGCAATATTAACAATGCTGACGATGTTGTTGTTATAATTACATACATATGCAGTTGTACCAGAAATTGCAATTGCACAAGGAGTGTTAAATGCATGCACAGTTGCATCGACAATTCCAGTTACCGCAGCTGATGCAGGTGTTGCAATATTAACAATGCTTACGGTGTTGTTGTTATAATTACATACATAAGCATGTGTACCAGAAATTGCAATTGCTTGAGGACTGTTAAATGCCTGTAAAGTTGCAGCGACAATTCCAGTTACCGCAGCTGATGCAGGTGTTGCAATGTTAACAATGCTTACAAAATTACCATTTCCATTACATACATAAGCATATGATCCAGAAATTGCAATCGCAGCAGGATGTGAAAATGGATAAAGAATTGATGTAATTGTTGCTGAAATTGTTTGTGTTGTCAGATTAACAACGCTTACCGAATCGTCGTTGGTATTACAAACGTAAGCATATGAGCCAGAAATTGCAACTGCTTGAGGATGCGCTCCGACGATGATGCTATCGACTATAGTATTTGCTATTGAAGCATCGATAAACGGTGTCGTCATGAGTAATGATGTCAGGTATATTTTTTTAAAAATATTCATGTTTTTTCTCTTTTTTATAAATAAATTAAAAAATTATGACAATGTGGTAATTGATGCATGAGTCGGTAGAGATTGACCACCTTGATTGTCTACAGCTGTAACATAATAATTATATAAAGTTTGCGCTGTGCGGTTATTATCTACAAATAAGTAAGGACTGCTTACATTAACAGTTGCAATAAGATCAGTTAATTGTGCATCTCTGTAAATTTTATATGCAGCAACTTGATCGCCAGCTACAGGAATCGTCCAGTTTACGCTGTTGCTATAATTAACATATGTACCATTACGTTGTACTTGTGTTGTTAATTGAACCGATGCTGGAGCATTTACAGAACCGCTGACTGATGATTGTGTGTACATAACACTGACATAATTTGGTCCACCAGCATTACCGATGTACGCATAATTAGTTGATGGATTAAGTGCAATACTGCATGAATTTTGTAACGAACTGTTGGTTACTGTGGCAACAACAGATTCTGTGATTGGATCAAAAATACTGACAAAACCAGCAGCAGTATCATTAACAACATAACCAGTTGATCCATCAGCACTCATAACAACAGCAACAGGAAAATTAAATGGAAAGTTAGTTGCATCAATAGTACCAGTTACCGTAGCTGATGCAGGTGTTGCAATGTTAACAATGCTTACAAAATTACTATTTCTATTACATACATAAGCATGTGTACCAGAAATTGCAATCGCACAAGGAGTGTTAAATGGATATAAAAGAGCTGCAACTTGACCAGTTACTGTAGGAGTTCCAGAAAGGTTAACAATATTGACGGTATTATTTCCATTACATACATAAGCATATGATCCAGAAATTGCAATTGCACAAGGAGTGTTAAATGCTTGGACAGTTGCATCGACAATTCCAGTTACTGTAGGAGTTCCTGTAAGATCAATAATGCTGACGGTGTTATCATTTTTATTGCAAACATATGCAGTTGTGCCAGAAATTGCAATCGCACGAGGATCATTAAATGGATATGAACCAGCTGCAACTTGACCAGTTACTGTAGGAGTTCCTGTAAGGTTAACGATGCTGATAAAACCTGTAGTTAGTCCATTATTTCCATTACAAACATAAGCTTTTGTGCCATCTACAGAAATTGCAATTGCACAAGGATTTGTAAATGGAAATAAATGATCATCAATTAAACCAGTTATTACATTAGTTGCAGTATCGATAATGCTAACAAATCCATGAATCTGGCCATTTACACCACTGCAAACGTAAGCAGTTGCACCATCTAAAGAAAATGTTATTGCAGCAGGATTATAAAATCCATCAGCAATAATATCTGTTGTTACAGTATGATTTGTAAGATTAACGACGTTGAGATTATTGCTTGTCCAGTTGCAAATATATGCAGTTGTACCAGAAATAGCAAGAGCAACAGGGTTATTGAAAGGATAAGAACTATTAGTAGTTACAATACCTGTTACCGCAGCAACAGGAGTTGCAGAAAGGTCAATAATACTAATAACACCAGGGATTGTCACTTGAGTTGAACCTGTGCCGGTTGTTGTATTTCCATTACAAACATAAGCAGTTGTGCCAGAAATTGCAATAGCACAAGGATTATTGAATGCATGTACAGTTGCATCAACAATGCCAGTTACAGCAGGAGTTCCAGAAAGATTAATAATGCTTACGGTGCCAGTATTTGCTGTTGCAGGCGCACCAGTATTTCCATTACAAACATAAGCAGTTGTGCCAGAAATTGCGATAGCACAAGGATTGTTGAAAGGATAAGAATTATTAGGAGTTACAATGCCTGTTACTGTAGCAGTTGTTAGGTCAATTATACTGATAAAACCTACAGTTGGTCCATTATTTCCATTACAAACATAAGCTTTTGTGCCAGAAATTGCGATAGCACAAGGTCTTTGAAATGCTTGTACAGTTGCATCGACAATTCCAAGTACTTCATTTGTTATAAGATCAACAATACTGACACTGTTGCCTTGTTGGTTACAAACATAAGCAGTTGTGCCATCAATCGCAATTGCATTAGGGTTGTTTAATTGAGATTGCCCAATCTTTTCGATAATTGAATGGGGAATTGTGGTTGATGGATGTATCATCTGTGTCGTTAAAAGTAACGATAACAGATAAATTTTGGTAAGTATTTTCATACTTGTCTCCTTTTTTATGAAGGGGGTAATAAATATTGTTGTTAGCCTAGCAATTAAAAATTTTTTTACAAGATTAAATTAAGCTTAAAATAATTAACATTTTTGTCATATTATAAAGTGTCGATGAAAATTGAAAA
>CANCGK010000119.1 GCA_947377595.1 bacterium
GAGAGCTTTTATCTGAACTTGCAAGCTGACAAAAGCTTGCAAGTATCATGTAACTGAGGATATTTTTTATATAGTTCATCGTATTTTCCATTTTTATAATCATCTCAAAATCTTTAAAGATCGGTCGATATTGATACTATAGAGTCTACCGATTCAATTTGGCCTGCAATATTTTTATCTTGATTTTGATATATTTTTGATATAGACGATCCCGCTAATGCATTAAATAATTCATCTTGCAATGCGGGAGCATCTTGCAAACCGGGAGCATGATGCTTGACAAACATCTGATTCCCATCATGATCAAAAAAATCATCATTATCTGTATCATGAGAATAATAAGAAGAACCAGAGGATCTATCGTCATAATCATGAGAATCAGATGTTTTTGAAGAATCAAAACTAGCTCTATCAGCTTGCAATTGTTCATCAAAATTACCTTGATCACTTAAAGAAGGTTGTAAATTATATCGACCATCAAGAAGAGAGCCTTTGCTATCCCATTCAGACTCAATACTTGATCTGTCTGATTCCATACTTGATCGAACAGTGTCTAAGTCTGATCCTCCTTGCTCTTCAATCCCAGCACCTTCATTAATTTCGTTCATAAAAGCTTCTAATTGATTTTCATAATCAGTGCCTAATTGTCCTGCTGTGAATTGACCAAGTTCTTCAGATATAAATTCTAAACCTTCTGATAGATAGCCCACAAGACCAAAGCTGAGCGTATCTAACACCGTAAATATAAAACTATTAATCATTTCAATTCCAGAAGTGACTGCACTTGTCACAGTTGAACTGATAGCAGATAATGAAGCGCTGGCGCCTTCAAAAGTTAATGAATCAAGCGCGGCACTTAAACTATCCGTAATTGCAACAGTAACCTCAGACGATCCTTCGATAATTGGAGCTAAAAATGCTGCATATAATTCTGATGCTGCGCCAGCAGTCACAACAACTAAAAGCGTAACAGCTACCATCACAATATAATTGACCCATGCATCAATACCTCCACACATGAAATCCACACAATCACCTTGGCAGCATTGATAATCTTTTGAACATGCAAAACCATTTGAAGTACATGTTTCGCACAATCCAGCAGTACAAATGCCACTGGTGCAATCAGAATCTTTTTGACAAGGACAACTTGCTTGCGTTGGAAAAGGAGAGCATGCACAAGAACCATTTATACACATATCACTCGTACATTGTCCATTACTGGTACATACCATTGCAGTACCTTCGGTCGGCTCACAAACCCCACCATAACAATTACCACTATTACAATCGGCATTACTTGAACAATAACATTCCGCTCCTGAATTTGGAGCACATGTACACACATTAATATCCATGCCATTGGGACCACAATTACATGAATTACTCGTATCTGCAGTCATTTCATAAGGAATAGTACACACGCAACTTGCATCAGAACAAGTACATGATTGATACAATACTTTGCCTGTTGTGCACGAGCATGTTCCATCTTGGCAAACACAATAGGGCATATCATCTTGATAACCTTGTAAGGTTTTTTTGTCTTTTTGCATGACTAAATATTGCGGATTATTTTTAATTTGATCCTGAGCATTACTGATATCATATTGAATCGTTTGATATTGCTTAGTATCAAGATTTGCTTGTCGTTCATGACGATTACTTTGTAATGTTTGATGATCTTGTGATCCTTGCTCAGTTTTTGCTTGATCAGTTTGAATGGTTGTTTTGTCACTTTGCGCAGTTTGATATTGAGCAGAGCTTGTTATCGATGATGGAATAGTTGCCGTAATATGACAAATACTATTTGCGCAACTATATGATTCAACATATGCATTTTTTACCGTTAAAGTTTCACTATGAACATCATCAGTCATGCTCATTGAACCTGTATCATGTTTACATGCTGAATTTGACGCGCATTGATTCGATGCAACGCATGAAGTTCCTAGTGCTAAAGTTGCTGGTTGGCACGTTGGGTCTCCTGCATCATTATTACAATAAAAACCTGATGCACACTGAGAGTTTCCACCAGTGCATGGGCATAAATCGCCTCCTGGTATGGCACATTGGCAACTTCCAAAATCAACTCCTGCATCCATAACACATTGCAATCCGTTACCACAGTTACCATCATTGTAACACAAAGCACCTTGCGATTGAGCTGGTTGCTGACAAGTTCCAAGCGTATTACCGCCATCATTCATACAAGATCCGCTACAACATTGTGAATCATCTTGACATGCACAACCATTACCATCGCTTGTTGTGCTACAACTACTTGGAGCGCAAGAACAGGTACTGCCAACGCAGTAGGGTTGATTGATACAACATTGATCTTCTTGGCTACAAGGACCTCCTGGTTGAATGCATTGTACGCAAGTTAAATCTTGCCCGCAAACTAATGGTGATGCACATGTATTTGACGCTTGGCAAGGACAATTTAATCCTGCAGGATCACCACAAGAACAGATTCCTGTAATGCCATCGGTCATATCACACACATAATAATTTGAAAGATATTGGCATTCTTGCGTTGTCTGACATGGCCCACCTAACGCAATACTATTACATGCTGTTAATGTTGGAGCGGCAGAATCTTGACACCATCCAGCTTGTCCTGCAGTTGCCGCAGTATCACCACATACCGCACACAATAAGTTGGTACAACAATTGCCATGAGTATTGCCTTCTTGCCCGACGCATGGTTGTCCTGAAGCAATACAACACATATCTGCATTTTGACACAATCCATCAACACAACATCCTGACGCGCACTCATTACCTTGTTTACAAGGACAACTTACGCCAGCAGGAGCATTTGGATCGCAAGAACACATATTATTTGAGCAAACATATTGTGACTGGCACGATTGAGAGTTATAACAAACTGCTCCCAATCCGCCACTTCCACACGTAGTAAGAGATCCAGGGGCACCTACAGATTGGCATAATCCACCTTGCCCAGAAGATGCTGCTATCAACGTTTCTGAATCACCACTACCTTGCGTACAAGCAGCACACACATATTCTGTACAGCAAGTTCCATGCGTATTACCATCTTGCCCGGTACATGGTTGACCGTAAGCCTGACAGCACATGCTTGATTCTTGACACAATCCATCTACGCAACATCCTGAAGAACATTCACTTGCTTGCTTGCAAGGACAACTGATGCCAGCAGGACCATTAGGGTTACATGCACACATATTCTCTGAACAAATATATTGCGATTGGCAAGCTGCAGAATTATAACAAGGCGCACCTAATCCACCACTGCCACAATTGATAACTGTCCAGCTGGTATTTGATTGACAAATACCTCCTTGACCTGCAGGAGCTGCCATAATATCATTTGATCCATTATTCGGATCATAACATGCAGCGCAGATATATTCAGAACAACAGGTTCCATGCGTATTACCATCTTGACCAGTACATGGTTGTCCATAAGCTTT
>CANCGK010000120.1 GCA_947377595.1 bacterium
CATAATGGTGCAACAACTAATTTTTTTGGATCGTATACGATCAATCAAGCACAAGCACTTGCAGTTCAGCCAAATGGTAAAATTATTACTGCTGGATATTCTGGTGATAATGGGGTTATTGTTCAATATAACAATGATGGCACACTCGATGAAACATTTAATGCATCGCAAACACCTGGCTACATTGTGCTAAAAGCAGGAACTCAAACAGCTTTGTACGCACTTGCATTGCAACCTGATGGAAAAATTATAGTTGCTGGATATACATCCATTAACAACATAGATAATGCTTTTATCGCTCGATTTAATCGAGATGGATCTTTTGATGGATCTTTTCATGACACCAACAATAATAACACTGGCGGAATCATTACTACAACCTTTGGAAGCAATAGTCAATTATACTCAATTGCACTACAACCAAATGGAAATATTATTGTAGCTGGATGGGCAACCTATCTTGGTTTTGCCAATGCACTTATTGCTCGATATACATCAGATGGCAATTTAGATACAACCTTTAATACAACTGGCTATGTGACAACGTTAATTGATGACGTTTTTACCAAAGGACGCGCAGTTACATTACAACAAGACGGTAAAATAATTGTAGCAGGACAAGCAGAAAATAGCTTAGTGCAACAAATTATTATCATGCGATACACATCTGATGGATTGTTAGACGATTCATTTAATAGTTCTGGCAATACCCCTGGAACGCTATATCCACTCGATGGTAATGGTTACGTTGGCTCAACTGCGTATGGAATTGCATTACAACCAGATGAAAAAATTATTATTGTAGGATCAACAAGCCAATACGACCTACGATTTGACGATCAGTCATACACGATCATTCGAATCAATCAAGACGGAACACTTGATACAACTTTTAATGATCAAGATACTCCAGGATACATTCTATCAAGCAGCGGATTGCAAGCAAATGATGCTTTAGTGCAATCAAATGGACAAATTATGACCTGCGGTTTTAACTATTCAAACAATTACATTGCCATTGTTATTCGTTACAACCATGATGGCAGCGTTGATCCATCATTTAATTTTGCAATTAATCAACCCGGAACTAATACCACAAGTAACGCCATGAGCATTCAAGCTGATGGAAAAATTATCACAAGCGGCACTATTTCAACTCATTATACAGCATAAAAATATCATAGGATTTAGTATGAAAAAATTATCATCTATCACACTTTTTTTATTATCATTTTTTGCAGTAAATCTTCATGCGTCATATTATTTGACCAATAATTACTCCTTACCATTAACCGGGTTACAATTTTTGGGTTCAAGCACAAGCACTCCTACTTCTGTTAATGCTAATGCAAATATTGCAATACCTTCATATAGCACACAAGCTAATTTTTATATGACGATACCAAATAATAGCTCAACTCTATTTACTATTCCCATCAACGCTTTACAATCTTCGAATGTATACGGCACAGGAACTTTAACCAATAATAGTGGGACAACAGCTTACATAGTATATAGCGGTATAGTAAATGGATATTCTGCATATTTTAACAACTATGCTACAATAATACTTCTTAATGGCCAAACAATTCCTAATTTTGCAGGCATAGGAAGCATTAAAAATTATAGTGCATATTATGCTTCTGCTAGCGGAATCAGCAACTCAATTCCAAAACCAATTCTTTCTATCACCAGTGTAAACGCTAATACATCCTATGTTCTTACCAGTCCAACAACATATGTCAGTGGACCTACTTTAACTAATAATTATGATACTGCAACAAATACCATAAATATGTATGCTTCTAACGGCACAACAATTGTGCAAACAACTCCAAGCTTAAGCCCGTGGAATTCAATTATTATTCCTTCCAACGCTACAACCATCGGATATCAAGCATCTTCGAGCAATCAATTTTATCTTACTGCAAATAATACTAATTTAAATGCTTACACTAACAATATTTTCACCAACAACACGGACCAAACGATTATCATAGAATCTTATTCTACAAATTATTCTGCAACTGCAATTTCTGGATTATTCACTTTATTGCCATATAAATCATATCCTATCCCAACTGGAGTCAGCAGTGTTGTCATTTATAATTCAACAGCTACAACTATTCTCATTCCTCAAACAGCGATTACTCCCAATACATCATCATACCTGATTACAAATAACCCAAGCTGGAGTATCAATGCTTACCAACCAACATTGAGCAATAATGGTACAACAACTGCATCAAATTTAAATTTTTACAACTCAAACAATCAATTACTAGCACCTTCTGGCTTATCTTTTCCAACAACACCTGCCATCAATACTCCTGCTAATGCTAGCTATGCAACCATGTACAACAATGACCTTGCAAGTCAAATCCAAATACCTATCAATTTTCCGTATCAAAATTTATTTAATGGCCAAACAATTGTTAATAATACCAACCAAACTCTTTCCATCAATTATTATGGCGTGATAAACCACGTCAGTGATCAATTATTAAATATGACAAGTATCAGCCTGAACGCAGGACAATCAACGCCAATTTTAACTGGCGCATTAAGTGTTTCTATCACTGATACCGCAGGAGATACACCTATTAACAAATCCCCTTTAGCAGGAAATACATCTTATTATATTTACGAAGAAAACAATGCATTAAGCATGACCATTTATCCATCAAATACAAATCTTGTAAACAACTACACAACAGCAGCATCTAACGTCAAATTTTATACGACCAACCCACCATCTGGATCTGCCATTAATCCACAGGCTCAATCAATGATAGCAGGAGGAACTCTTGTTGTTCCAGATAATGCTTTATCAACAATTTTCAGCCAAACTATTAATACAACACCGACAAAAATCAGCATTCCTATCAATGAAAATCCTACCAACACCATTACGATATTTACTGGTAATACCATTACGAATAATTCTGCCAACAATGTTACGATTACCTATTACTCAAGTGCCAATAAAGGTTTAAATAACACGCCAATCTCCTTAA